>JAESTB010000088.1 GCA_016763815.1 Arenicella sp. | reverse complement strand
CCGCAGGGCGTTTACCGCCTTGGCCATAGCAAGCTGGGCCTGGTTCAGAACCAGCCGATTCAGGGCCGACTCGAATTTGTCGCATAGAATCAACATGCGCTAATGAGCCACCACCCGCACCAATCTCAACCATATCGATCACCGGTATCGAGATAGGCATTCCTGAACCCTTTTTAAATCGGTAGGTGCGTGCGACTTCAAACACACGGCTGGTTTTAGGGGTTTGATTATTGATTAAACAAATCTTCGCAGTGGTGCCCCCCATATCGAACGACAAAACTTTATCGAGCCCGTATCGAGCCGCAATCGTGGCGGCAAATACAGCACCGCCAGCCGGGCCAGACTCAACTAATCGAACGGGGAATTCAGCCGCGCTTTCTATTGAAATAATTCCGCCACCTGAATGCATTAAAAACACATTACAAGTAACGCCTTGCTCAACTAAACGCCCTTCTAAACGGTCTAAATAGCTTTTCATTAAGGGCTTAATATAAGCATTGGCGACCACCGTATTAAAGCGCTCATACTCACGCATCTGCGGTGACACTTCTGACGAGATAGACACCATCACCTCAGGGATTATGTCGTTTAGCACTTCTCGAACCATGCGTTCATGGCTATCGTTTAAATAGGAGTGTAGCAATCCAACCGCGACGCTCTCATAGCCTGCGGTTTTAATCTGCTTTGCAAGGGTCTCGACTTCGGCACGATCCAGTGCTTGGTAGACTTCACCCTGAGCATTAATTCGTTCATTAACGGTGTAGCGTTGTTGGCGCGGAAGCAATGGCTCGGGCAAACTTAAGTTTAAATCGTATTGTTCAAAACGCGATTCGGTACGCATCTCAATAACGTCACGAAAACCCTGAGTGGTAATCAGCGCTGTCTTTGCACCACTTCGCTCGATCAAGGCGTTAGTAGCAAGTGTGGTGCCATGAATAATCTGGCTGATATCCGAGGCCTTAACGCCGGCTTTTTTACACACCTGTTGCATGCCGTCAATGATGGCATTTTCAGGTGCTATGTAGGTGGTTAGCACCTTAGTTGAAAATTGCTCCCCGCCTTTTTCCAGTACCACGTCGGTGAAGGTACCACCAATGTCTACGCCCATGCGTATGCTGTTGATCGAATTTAAATCTGTCATGATGCGTTCTTCTTTGTTAGACGAGTAGCACCGTTCTGGCTAAACGTTGATTGAAAAGAGTGGTAATATTTTGTCGCGCAGAGGTGCGCTATTTCAGCGGCGCTTTGCACCACCGAGGAACTTTTTGATCGGTCGTAGCGTGCCGCGAACCTGAGCGGCTCAGGAGCCCATTGATAATCAACGTTAATCAGCTGACCATTGGCAAGTTCTTGCTCAACCATCGGTGCCAGTAAGGCCGCGACGCCATAACCGTCAACCGTCATTTGCAGACAAGCGGATAAATTACTAGACGGTACTAGTCGTGTTTTTAATTTAGGCCATTGCGCAAAATGCGCAGCAATATCTTCGTACGGCCGTGTTCGCCTAGCGTGCGTTAATATCGGAAATTGACTCAACTCTTCAGCACTCACCGGCCGATCATTGGCCAATTTAGTCGCGGGTGAGGCAACCCATATAATTGGGTAAACACCCAAACATTGCTCGCCTGAAGCCTTGCGCGCAAATGGCCCACTTTGAAACGCCATGTCGATATTGCGCTCAGCCAAATCGGTCTCCAGCTTTGACGACAAATCAACGCTGAGTTCAATCAGCACATTAGGGAAGCGAGCCTTGAACGCCTGCATAAAATCGCGCAGCCAGGTATGTACTACCATCTCATTAACGCCTAGCCTCACCACCCCGTCGAATGCCGCCTCGCCATTAGCGACTTCAATAAACTCATCGACTGATGACAACACGTTACGTGCGTAGCCAAGCAGTTCATGGCCCTTAGAAGTAAGCCGAACTGAGCCAGCATCACGCTCCATCAATACGCTTTTAAGTGCGCTTTCCAGAGACGCTATGCGCGATGAAATATTCGGCTGCGTGGTGCTTAAGCGCTCAGCCGCACGTCTAAAGCTGCCCAGGTCAGCAACCAAGACAAAGGTTTCCAGTTGTTTGAGGTTAAGTTTCAATGCCTAGTCAAAATTTAATAGTTGAGGTTTTATTTACCTAGACCTAAAAGAACGCTTGTATGCCGGTTTGCGCTCGACCCAAGATCAACGCATGAATGTCGTGCGTACCCTCGTAGGTATTCACTGTTTCAAGGTTTATCATGTGGCGCATCACTGGGTACTCATCGGAAATACCATTACCACCGTGCATATCTCGAGCCGCACGGGCGATATCAAGCGCCTTACCACACGAGTTTCGCTTTAATAGAGAAATCAGTTCAGGCGCCAACTTATTATCTTGCTTTAAACGAGTAGCACGCAGGCAGCCCTGCAACCCTAGCGAGATCTCAGTCTGCATATCAGCAAGCTTTTTCTGTATCAATTGATTGGCCGCCAGCGGCCGATTAAACTGAGTTCTGTCCAGTGTGTACTGACGAGCCGAGTGCCAGCAGGCTTCAGCCGCGCCCAATGCCCCCCATGAGATGCCTAAGCGAGCACTGTTTAAGCAAGACATTGGCCCTTTTAGGCCAGTGACATTTGGCATTATTGCCTCTTCGGGCACGAACACATTCTGCATCACGATTTCGCCGGTAATCGAGGTGCGCAGCGAAAGCTTGCCGGTAATTTTTGGAGCGCTTAAGCCTTTCAGTCCTTTTTCAAGAATAAAACCACGCACTACGCCGTCATCGGTTCTCGCCCAAACTACAAACACATCAGCGATCGGCGCGTTCGAAATCCACATTTTAGCGCCACTCAGCTCATATCCACCAGGGACGGTTTTGGCTCGAGTCACCATTCCAGCGGGGTCAGAACCATAATCAGGTTCGGTCAAACCAAAACAGCCTACCCATTCACCGCTGGCTAATTTAGGCAGATATTTTTGGCATTGATCTTCTGAACCAAACGCATAAATTGGAAACATCACTAAGCTTGATTGCACGCTCATCATTGAACGGTAACCCGAATCAACGCGCTCAACTTCACGTGCGATTAAGCCATACGAGGTGTAACTCATCCCAGCACAACCGTAGCCGTCAATCATCGAGCCCAATAGACCTTGCTCGCCCATTTGCCTAAAAAGGTGTCGGTCAGACGCTTCGTTTCGATAGTCTTCGATAACTCGAGGTTGTAACACCGATTGCGCGAATTTTTGCGCGGTATCGCGAGCCAATATTTCCTCATCACTCAATTGGTCTTCTAGAAGAAACGGGTCCTGCCAGTTAAATGATGCCCAATGATTTCGCTCGTTCATAATCGCCTTCAGCCTGAATTAAAGTGTTCTAAAACATGTGTGACGATAAATTAAATTAATCCAATGACTTTATCAAGATAAATTTTAGTTATTCTATGCAATACCCCATTATCATTGCAAAACTGAACGTCACCAACCTCTGTTACAATGATATTTTGTTTACAAAATGGTCAATAGGCGACAGTGCCTGGGAGTTTCGATGCTAGAAATCACGGTAAACGATGTTGTACATCAATTAGATGTGGAACCAGACACCCCGCTGTTATGGGTGGTTAGAGACGAACTCAAACTCAAGGGTACTAAATTCGGCTGCGGCATGGCTCAATGTGGCGCTTGCACGGTGCATTTAGATGGCGTGCCGATTCGCTCATGCGTAACACCTATATCATCAGTTTCTGGCCGATCAATTACCACCATTGAAGGAATTGGCGAACCGTCAGAGGCCAAACAAGTAGCCAAGTTACACGTGGTGCAGCAAGCCTGGATTGAAGAGCAAGTGCCTCAATGCGGCTATTGTCAATCGGGGCAAATCATGTCTGCGGTTGCCTTGCTAGAAAAGAATTCTCAGCCCACGGATGCGGACATTGATCAGGCCATGGCGGGCAACGTGTGTCGTTGCGGCATGTATGGTCGCATTCGCACAGCGATTCATTCGGCTTCGGCCAAGCTGGCAAACGAAATCATTTTGACGCCGTTAGATAAGCAACCCTCCGAAGTCTCTGCTAACGCAACCACCGCTGAGGGCTCTTAAAATGGGTAAATGGACACGTAGAGCATTTTTAACAACCGGCACATTGGTCGGCGGCGGTTTAATTGTTGGGGTGGCTATTCGCCCAGGTCATCGCACCCCCAAACTTGCAGGTTTAGTTGAAAAAGACGGTGAAACATTAGTTAACGCCCGGGTGAAAATACTGCCCGACAACAGCATTAGAGTTATCGTGCCTCACGCTGAAATGGGCCAAGGCGTACACACTGTACTGCCCATGATGCTGGCAGATGAGATGGACGCCGACTGGAAAACGGTATCAATGGAGCAAGCTCCTGCCGATGACCAATATGCCTCTAAGGATATCGTGCGCGAATTTGCCATGCCGAGCCAAGCGCCCGGCATGGTTGAAGACACCTTAAATGGCGTATTCTTAAAGATCGCTCAAAAGATGTCGCTGCAAATTACCGGCGGAAGCTTCTCCGTTCGTGGCACAGGCACATGGAGTATGCGTGTTGCTGGCGCGGCAGCCCGAGAACTTTTGATCGACGCTGCGGCCGAAGAGTGGCAAGTGCCACTGAATGAAATACGTGCTGAAAATAGTTATCTATTTCATGATAAATCGAATAAAAGCGAGCCGTTTATCGCGTTTGCAAAGGCCGCCGCAGGCAAGCAGGGCCCAACGCAGCCTAAATTAAAAACACCCGATCAATTCAAAATCATGGGCAAACACGTTGAGCGCTTCGATATACCGGCAAAGGTCGATGGCAGTGCTGTTTTTGGGGTCGATATAGAGTTGCCCGGCATGAAATACGCCTGCGTCAAATCGGCGCCTGTTTTTGGTAACACGGTATCGTCAATCGATAGCGTTGCGGCAGAGAAAATGGCCGGCTTCATCAAGCTTGTTAACCTTAGCTCTGGTATTGGCGTTATCGCTGACACCTATTGGCAAGCTAAAAAAGCACTCGACAAAGTCAAGGTGACTTATACCGAGGGCGACTCTAAGCGGGCAAGCTCTGAATCGATGTTTGAGCAATTTGGCAAATCAATGGATGCGGCTATCGCTGATGGCAATGAAGAAGACGATTTCAAGATTGGCAATGCGCGCAAGGTGCTAGCAAATTCGAAGAGAGTCATCGAAGCCGAATACCGGGTTCCACATTTAGCCCACGCGACTATGGAGCCCATGAATTGCACCGCATGGGCGCATGATGGTCAACTGGAAATATGGGCTGGTTTACAAAACCCGCTCGGAATTCGCAACCTACTCGCGGAAGAGTTTGAATTCGAGCGAGATCACATTGTGATTAATAATGTCTATCTGGGTGGCGGCTTTGGTCGCCGGGCGATGGATGACTATCCTGTTCAGGGTGCCAAACTGGCATTAGCCTTACCGGGTGTGCCCGTGAAAATGATTTGGTCACGCGAAGAAGACACTCAACAAGATTTTTACCGGCCGGCCGTTATGAGCCGATTAAAGGCCAGCTTGGGCGACAATGGTATGCCTGATGCATGGGAAAATCAGTTCGTCGACAAGCATGAGCCGGTCGAAGCCCCAACGATTCCGTATGCGGTTGAGAATCAATACATTCATTACACCAACAGCCCAACCCATATTCGCTTTGGACCGTGGCGTAGCGTTGACCATACCCAACATGCATTCTTCACCGAATCTTTCATCGATGAGTTAGCCGCTGAAGCCGGTATCAATCCATACCAATACCGTTATGACTTATTGAGTCATGACTTGAGAGCCCGTAAAGTATTAGAAACCGCCGCCACCATGTCGAATTGGGGCAAACCGCTGCCCGATGGCTGGGGCCAAGGCATCGCCTTACATCGCTCGCTCAACACCATTGTTGCCGAAGTAGTCGATCTCGACATGAGCAGCGGCAAGCCCCGAGTAGCGAAGGTTTACTGTGCCGCTGATCCAGGCTATGCGATGAGCTCCGACGGCTTTAAGGCACAAATGGAAAGCGGTATTATTTATGGTTTAACCGCCGCGCTGTACGGTGAGATCAATATCAAAGATGGCGCTGTAGTTGAAAGCAATTTTCACAACTACAAAATGCTTCGTATGAACGATGCGCCTACTATAGAAGTAGAGATCATCAACAGCGGCGATCGCTCCTTAGGCGGCGGTGGCGAACCGGGTACGCCGCCAATCGCCCCCGCGTTAACCAATGCTATTTTTGCCATCACCGGAAAACGCGTTCGTCAACTTCCTGTTAGCAAACACCTTTAACGAGTATTGGCTAGGCCACTTCAACGCCTTTGAAAGCGACACTAAAAAGCAATTTTGGAGTCGCTTCGGCCGCCTTAATCTTACTCTCGGTGCAGGCATTTACTAGCCATGCCGAGCCGTCGAATTCAGGCCTAGGGGCCTCTGGTGAGACAAAAAGTGAGGTGAAGATAGCGGTGCAATACGTCAAATTACCGGCTCATAGGCTTTGAAACCAGTAGCCTTGTGCTTTACCATTCAGTGATTACAAGAAAATTACAGAAGTGACTTATGAATCAATCCGTTGTCATCAGTGGGGCCGGTGTTTGGAACCCTCCGCACACCATTACTAACCAAGAATTAGTAGACTCTTATAACGCCTATTCGGCTAAATTTAACGCTGACAACACGGCCGCGATTGAAGACGGTAGCGTGCAAGAAATGCCAATGTCGTCGGCGCCTTTTATTGAAAAAGTATCCGGCATAAAACAACGCTATATATATATCAAAGATGGCGCCTTGGACATTGACCGTATGCGTCCCCTGGTTCCTAAGCGATCCGACGACGAGCTTTCGCATCAAGCTGAGTTCGCCTTAAACGCTGCGAAAATTGCGTTGCAAGACGCTAATAAAAAAGCCGATGATATCGATGCTGTTATCGTAAGTTGCGCCTACACTGAGCGCGCCTACCCGGCTATCGCCATCGAGGTTCAAGAAGCGTTAAAGATTAAAGGTTTTGGCTTCGACATGCTGGTGGCTTGTTCCGCGGCGACATTTGCCTTGCAACGTGCCTATGAAATGGTAAAAGCCGATACCGCTAAATGCGTATTAGTCATTAACCCAGAGCTGACATCACCACAGGTTAATTACAAAGATCGTGATGGTCATTTTATCTTTGGTGACGTATCCACGGCGGTGGTCGTTGAGGGCTCAGATACCTGCCGCTCAGAGCATAGTTACGATATTCTCGGCACCAAAGCCGTTACCCAATTCTCAAATAATATCCGCTCAAATTTTGGCTATGTCTCTCACGCAATAGACGACGACGTGTTCAGCGCTGACAACTTGTTTCATCAAAACGGTCGCGGCGTATTTAAGGAAGTATGCCCAATGGCCGCCAAGCATATCGAAGATCACCTGAGCGAACTCGGCTACACTCCGCAAGACCTAAGCCGTTGGTGGCTTCATCAGGCGAATATCAATATGAACTTATTGATCAGCAAGCGTTTACTTGGGCGTGATGCCACCATAGAAGAAGCGCCAATCGTATTAGATGAATACGCAAATACCGCATCAGCGGGATCAATTATAGCCTTCACTAAATATAATAAAGATCTAGCATCTGGCGCCGTTGGTGTGATTTGTTCGTTTGGCGCGGGTTACTCAATTGGTAGCTTGGTGATTAAAAAACGCTAACAGTTTTAGTCACTAATGGAGCTTAATTCCTAGCACCAAATAGAGCATTTTAGCCTGATTGTAAAAACACAGAATGCCCCTATATTAAGGTTGCAATACGCCACAGTTACAACCTTTTTTATTCAGTCTCAAGGAGCCAGTCTATGCAAAAGCCCACAATGAAATGTCATGAAGTTGACTACGAAATCTTTGGTGACGATATGCAAATCGTCGAAGTTGAACTAGACCCCAGAGAAACGGTAATCGCCGAAGCCGGTGCCATGAACTATATGGAGGACGGCATCGAATTTGAAACTAAAATGGGCGACGGGTCGAAACCCAGCGGCGGCGTAATGGATGCCTTACTCAACGTCGGCAAGCGCGTGCTAACCGGCGAATCAATCTTCATGACCCACTTCACTAACAACGGTGAAGGCAAGAAACGAGTGGCATTTGCCGCGCCCTACCCCGGAAAAATTATCGCCGTTGATATGAGTCAAATTGGCGGCGAACTAATCTGTCAGAAAGATGCCTTTCTATGCGCGGCCCACGGCACCTCCTTGGATATCGCATTCCAAAAGAAGCTTGGTGCCGGCTTCTTCGGTGGCGAGGGGTTTATCTTGCAGCGCTTGCGCGGTGACGGTAAAGCCTTTGTACACATCGGTGGCACGGTAATCAAACGCGAGCTTAAAGCGGGTGAAGTTCTCAGGGTCGATACTGGCTGTATAGCGGCATTTACCAGTGGCGTCGATTACGATATCGAACGTGCTGGAGGTTTAAAATCGATGGTGTTCGGCGGCGAAGGCTTATTTCTAGCCACATTACGTGGGCCAGGAACTGTGTACTTACAAAGTCTACCGTTCTCACGTTTGGCGAATAGAGTTATTCAAGCGGGCGGTAGTTTTGGCGGCAAAGGGGAAGGCTCGGTACTGGGTGGTCTAGGCGATCTATTCGGAGACCGTTAGGCCGCTTATATCAACTGCCTTAGCTATCTCTTTACTTGAATACCAATCATACCTAAAGACAAGATAACTGAGGCGTTACTTTTCTAAAAGGCAGAACCATACATATTTCTGCCTTTTAGAACTTTTCAGAAATATTAGGCCCCCCGCAATTAGCCGTCATTCCCACTCAACCCAGAAAAATCTGTAGGGAGTTTGATCAACGTAGAGATCATTATATTCCTAATTTACCCAAGTTTTAGAGATTGCTGACCTTGTGAAAATGATCAAGCATGTACCAATACTGATGGCCACCAACGGCATTACTATTGCGGCGGTTCCCATCACCTTAATTGCCTCGGAAAAAAAGTAAACATAGCAAGTTTGGGCTAATACGCCAACGATAGAAATACAATACAAAATTAATGCCCATCGTTTCTTGATTAGCAAGCATAGGCTACCAAGCACTCCACCAAATACTTCTGCTGCAAACACCATGTTTACCCATGAAGGCATACTTAGATATAAGCCTTGTTGGCCATCTGGCAGTTCTTTTAACATATCTTGCAACATTAAAGTTCGCATAAAAAATGCATACATATCCATCAAATACCAAAGTAATGCAAGAATAGCGACTAGCCAAAACCATTTGGGTACAGATGTTTTTATTTCAGTGTTCATTGTTGTTCTCTACTCCACTGTTATTCTATTTGATGCCTTTGCACGAACTAGAGTTGAGATGAAAATCGGATAAAAACAGTCTAATTGCGGCGGCAAATGACGTGAATAGCGGGCTATCCACATTATTTTCCAACAAAAAAATAGCTAGTTTTTATCCATTTTCAATCATTTATTGGACCGTACAAAGATCTCTATCTATATTGACGACAGATATAGTTCCAGTTGCTCCATACCAGCGCCCCAACCTTTACCATGATCGGAACGAGTATTTTCAAATGCTTTAGCCTCTAGATCGCTTGGGTTTCGAGGCTCCCAAAGAAAGGTAAGCTTAGTTTTCTTTGCTGAAATTTCTTCAAATAAAAGAGTGGCTAACATATCTTTCGGCCAGTTAGGGATGTGAGCCATTGGAACGATTTCGCCGTTCTCATTAGACATATATTGTAAGAAAACCAGCTTTTCTGGTGGCGTCACTTCTTCGTATTTTGTATATAGCCACATTTCATGACCATTTGGCATGGTCACCTTATGTAATGAAGAACCTTCATTTTCAATTTCGGCGGATACAAATTCGCAGGTGCAGCCAGGCATGGGAAACATCCAATTATTAAGATGCTTCACCTGTGTCCATGCATCGAACACCAACTGCCTAGGTGCGTTGAATTCACGGGTAATCACCGAAGGTTCTACTTTAATCTGGTTCATTTTTTCCTCTTGCTTGAATCTCTGTTAGATAACTATCTAGTTGGTCTAAGGAGCTGCCCCAATATTTTTCAAATTGATGCATCCACTCCTGAATTGGTCGAAACTCATCGGGTTGCACTCGGTACAACCTATGCCGCCCTTGCCTCCTCTCAGAAACAATTCGAACCTTCCTTAGTACGCCCAAATGCTTAGATACTACGGGTTGAGGCCACTGCACAATATCCACCAACTCGTTGACGGACATTTCTTTGAGCACAAGTTGCTCAATCAAAATCCTACGTTTTGGTTCACCAATCGCACTGAAAACATCATGTGTCGTTTTTAATCTCGCCATGACAAACATATTCCTATATCGGAATATGTTTGTCAACACTTCTCTCAATTCTTACGCTGTCGTTGACCGCTCTGATCGGCGGCCTAGCTCAAGCTCAGCTCAAAACTGGGAAGCAATAGAGAGAATTTGGTCAGCAGCTTTAGGCAATAGTGCTGGCAACAATGAAACCCAAGCATGAAAAAATAAACAATGCATTTACGCTTGTTCATGGTGAGTTTGATGATGAGGTGTGAATATTTAAACCTGATCTAATAACTCAAAGTGCAAAGCGTGATGTCATCTGACGCTCCTAAAGTATAAGACTGTGTTTAAGGATATTTGGAAACGGCTCTACACTTTCGCCCGTCCGCACTGGCATAATCGAATGAGTCTTCAATACTCGGAACGGTCATTTGGGTTCAGGTAGATTAAATTTTACTCTGTCCCGAAT
>JAESTB010000087.1 GCA_016763815.1 Arenicella sp. | reverse complement strand
GCGATGGAGATGGTGTTGGAGACAACGGCGATGCGTTTCCAACAGACCCAAATGAAAGTGTTGACAGCGATGGAGATGGTGTTGGCGATAATGGTGATGCGTTTCCAACAGACCCCAGTGAAAGTATTGACAGTGATGGAGATGGTGTTGGCGATAATGGTGATGCGTTTCCAACGGACCCCAGTGAAAGTGTTGACAGCGATGGCGATGGTGTTGGCGACAACGGTGATGCGTTTCCGTCAGACCCAACGGAAAGCACCGATAGTGATGGAGATGGCGTCGGTGATAATGGCGATGCGTTTCCTAACGACCCAACTCAAAATTAGATTCTTATTTTGTCGACAGCCCGCTTTTTGGAGTTCTTTTTAAGCTTATGAAAAATACATTTTTCTACATTATGCTAATGTTTCTTTTAATCGGGTGTGATAATTCAATGGCGAAAATAGAACTAGAAACGTTTCCAAATTCAGAATTGATTACTTCAATAGAGGTTTATAGGCTTGCGCCAGACGCAAAATACCGGGGCCTTCTTGAACACAAACACGCCGATCCATTTGTCAAGACGGAGGACGTTGTTATTGCACGGAGCACCTACAAATATCTATTGGAAAGCTTCAAGTGCTGTGCAAAATTGATAGAGATTTCGGATCAAACGCCAAGTCATATCGTTCGTTTTACCGGAACGATTAAACACAAAAATTTGTCTTTGTGGGTTTATAAAGACTTTTTTGAGGTGAGTATTAACCCTTCGCCTAAATTTTTAATGTCAAATAAGTTTCGTTTACCCGAAGACCGTCGCATAAAAATTTTAGAATTATTAGGTCTGTAACCCAAGCCGATTTTAGGAATAAGTAAAATTATGAATAACTGGAAATTAAGAAGTGTTGCTCTTCTATCCCTATGTTTCTCGATATCAATTAATGCTCAGTTCGACCCGTTCCCGCCAAATACAGTAGATTGTGGCTTTGTTTGCTCACCTGATTGCGATGACTCTAATGGAGGTGGTAATGACGATCCGTTCTGTGAATTATTAGGAACCTGTGACCCGGATGAATGTGATGCCACGATTCAATCGTGCATCGGCGATGACGATGGTGGTGATGGTGGTTGTAGTGGCGCCGACTGCGGAGATACTGATCCTTGCGGTGGCGGTACAGCAAACGGTAGTTCGAACACGCCGAATGGTTCAACGGGAAACCCGATAAATTTAATTTCCGGAAACAAGTATAAAAGACAAGTTGATCTTGAGCGCTTACCGGGTGTTCTCGGCTTAGATTTCTCACGGCACTACAATAGCGCGTATTCACGAAGTATTGGCTTAGGCGTTGGCTGGCGACATTCGTACTCAACCATTTTGTCGGTAAGAAAGGGTTTCGCTCCAGGTGAAATGGACGCCCTTAGGTTGCAGCAAGCAGATGGCAGAATATTGCAGTTCGAGAGAATTGGTGAACGTAAGAAAGGCGCACAATACCGAACGCGGAATCATGTTGATGGCTACATAACAACGACTGAGTTTGGCTATCAATGGCGTTGGAGAAGCGGAAAAATCATATCCTTTGATGATCGTGGTTTGATGTCTCAAATCGCTAAGCATAGTCAAACACTGACTCTGAGTTACAGTGCAAGCGGTCAATTGCTTAGAGTTATTGATCCTCAAGGGCGACGATTATCGTTGCATTATAACGGGCGTCGACTTGCCGGGATCACAGATCCGTCTGGCGCGGTAACTCAATATAAGTATGATCGCGAAGAACGTTTAGTCAATGTTATTCGCCCAAGCGGAAAAATCCGTATCTACCATTATCAGGATAAGACACATCATTGGCACCTTACTGGTATTACTGATGAGAGGGGCATACGAACCCAAAGTTATGGTTACGACGAAAAGGGGCGTGCGATTGTATCGACTAAAGATATCGGAACAGAAAAAGTAACGATTCAATATGATGACGAGAACAACCGCCGTGTTCTAACCGATGAAACGGGTGTTCAGACTGAATACATATTGAGTGAGGTTGCCGGCCAGCGCGTTATTTCCGAGGTCCGTGGCCCAGGATGCGAAGTTTGCCAAGAAGGAAACGTTGCATACCAATACAATAACTCACTGCAGGTCACGAGGCTTACACGTAAAAGCGGCCTGATTTCAGACTTTGAGTATGATCAACGAGGTCGCCTTATTAGGGAGTTTAGGTCCAGCTCTAACCTGGATCGGGAGCTTGTTAAGTCGTATAAATATAACGGGGGTATGATTCGGCCATCAGCAGTCAGCACCCCGAGTATCAAGCCAGGAGCGTTGGTCAACGTTGTATTGGAATACGACAACAAGCAGCGTCTTAAAAGTGGAGTTGCTCGAGGTTTCGTTCTGCAAGCAGATGGTGAGTATCTACCGACCTCACGACGAGTTGATTTCGGTTACGACAGCTTTGGTCGATTAACCCAAGTGTCCAATCCAGGTTTAGATAGTAATAATACTACTCTGATTGAATGGACAGACAATAGCCTCATTCGCTCCATATCTTCAGCTGACGGCATTGATCAAGAGATACTAGAGTACACTGAACTAGGTCAAATCAAGCGTATGAAAATTGATCAACACCCACCGTTTTCATTTAAATATGATGTGGCGGGTAATTTGATTGACGCTGCGATAGACGGATGGCAAACATCCGGAATTAGATTTCAAATGTCTTATGATGCTAGTAATAACGTAACCCGCTTAGTAGGCCCTGCTGGCGCTGAAGTCAAATATGAATACGATTCGCAAAATCGTTTAGTGAAAAAGCACAGTCGATACCAAACGGTCGAATATACATGGTCAGAATCCAATGCCATGTTAAGTCGTCGAATTAGTGATTCAATGGGCGAGTCTATTGAGTTTAGGTCGTATCAGTATGACGACCAACGTCGACTTGTAGGAGTTTATAATGAGCAAGGCAAGGAGCTTGAAGCTCGCCAACTCACGGATGAAACGTATAGTATCACCGCTCGTGGAGCGGTAGACCGAACACGTGAATATCAGTTTGATGATTTCGGCGAGTTGCATAAACTGGTTAATGAAAATACGGTTTCACAGTTTATTCAGGTAAACGGAAGTCCAAGAGTTGAAGGCTTTACAGACTCAACTGGAGGACAAACCCGATTTGCTTATGATGATTTTGGTCTCATTAGCTATATTGATAGCCCCGATAGTGGCTTAACTCAGTATCTTCGAGATAATTATGGGCGAGTTACACAAAAAATTGACGCGCTGGGTTCGACGGCCGCATTTGAATATTCAGGAATATCTCAAATTGAGGAGATTGGTCTTGCGGACACAACGATCAAAATCGTACGCAAAGATAACGAAATTCATACCAATAATTCGACCGGTAGTGAGACTCGGCGATATGCTAATGACGTACTTAGAAGTATTGTTCGACACATCAATGTTAACCCTGATGAATCGCAATCAGAGAGCATCGAGAAAATTTTTGAAACAAATTTCGAATACCATAATGACCGACTAGTATCTCAAGGTCTTCCTGGCGGTGAGAGGTTGAATTTTAAGTACCATGAAGATGGTCGTTTGAGTTCGATTTCATTGGATGGCTTGTTATTTGATGACGTTATCATCGAAGAGATTAAATTGGAATCATCTCTAAGTGAGCTCAAGTCGGGGTTGCGACACAACGAAATTCAACTGAAATTCGGCAATGGGACGGTTACGGAGATTCATAGCGATAGCCTTAGAAACGGGCGAAGCTTCTTGCGTGAACTATCCCATGCTGGTGAAGGCATGCAAGATCAAGAACTCTCCTACCTTTATAATAATCAAGCACAGATAATCGGGATCGATAAGGGCAAAAAGCCGTTCCACCGATATCGATACGATAGGGATCAGGCACTGACCTTTGCCATGACACCGCACGCACTATATGGTTATTCCTATGACCAAAATAATAACCGCTTGGTCACGGCGATTAACGGTAAGAACATTTACCAGACTTATGAGGAGGGCAGTAACCGAATCTCATCTTTGAAAGCGGGGGAGGTTGATATACCGATTTCCTATCGGCAGGATGGCAGCATTGAGCGTCTTGGAAACCTGCGCTTTGAATTTAACAACAATGGGCAACCGAGTTCTGTTTATGTTGTCAGCAGCTCCAAATTGCTGGCCCGTTATTATTACAATAGTCGAGCGGAGAGAAATGTAAAAATTGTCTATGCACAAGATGGTAGTGAAGACCATCGGACCTACTTCATGTTCGAAAACAATCGCTTGGCGGCAGAAGTCAATTCGAAGGGCGATGTAGTACGAAATTATGTCTATGCCGGTTCAAGGTTGGTCGCAATTATTGAGAATGGCGATGTATATACGGTTCACTCAAATCATTTAGGGGCACCCATTCTCGTCACCAATGACGTAGGTAACGCTATCTGGCAGGCAACATATGCGCCATTCGGGCAGGCAATCGTTAATAGCGACCCTGACAAAGACACTCACTTATTCGAGCTTAATTTGCGCTTACCTGGACAGTACGAAGATAGGGAGACCCGACTACACTATAACTATTATCGATACTATGAGCCGATTACAGGCCGCTACATAAGTTCCGACCCTCTAGGTCTTGACGCTGGCTCGAATACTTTCGCCTATGTGAAGAACGACCCAGTGCACTATACTGATCCCTTGGGATTATTATTGTTTGCCTTTGATGGTACCGGCAACGAGGCGCAAAGCGGCCCTACTGCCAGCAATGTGGTGCACCTTCGGAATGCCTATACTAGGGATGCCGGTGAAATGGCAACAGGCACCACTCATGGGTACGGTAATGCCCAAAATGCCTATTATATTTCGGGCGCTGGAACCTATGACCCAACGTCAGATTATGACCCGCCAGGGTTGGATGCCCTTGATGCGGCAGGGGGAGGCTCGATGGTTCCTCGTGCCGAAATCATGTTCGACTATTTTCTTGAGTACCTTGAGCTGATGCAGGAAAATCAGCATTGGGCTGGCGGAGACGCTCATACACTTAACATCGATACCACCGGGTTTAGCCGAGGGGCGGCAACCGCTCGCTTATTCGCAAATGCAATCGATTCATTTATTCGCGACGATTTTTCTACATTTAACGACCTTGCGCGAATACCCGCTTATGTACCTGTGGTGGATACCACTGGTTTTAATGATCGAATCGAGAATGTTAGAAGCTATTTGACCTGTAATAATATTTCGGTAAATCTACGCTTTTTAGGCCTATTTGATTCTGTGTCACATTATGGGATAGACAGTCAAGATAACGATTTTCAGCAACTTCCGCTTGGTATTCCAAGCAGTGCGGACTATGTTGCTCATGCGGTGGCAGCCAACGAAAACAGAGCTGATTTTCAGGGAATTTCAATACATAATAGTGCCGCAACGGGTAATAGTGCTAACCGAGTTGAACTTGGGTTCATTGGTGCTCACTCAGATATCGGTGGTGGTTATGGAGAAGGTGACTTATCTGACGTGGCACTCAACTGGGTAACTCAACAAGCTCAGGCTGCTGGTTTGAATATCAATTTACAGAATGATCAACGTGTTGTGTCGAACCCAATTGTTCATAGTAGTGAAGGTGTGTTCCCATTCTTTAATTCAGACCGAGATTTTCAGTATGCGAACGGTTCACAGTCTGATCAAGCAGGTAGCACAGCCGCCAACGATTCGTTATTAGAGCTGATTAACCCACAGCCTACTTGGAACGCGAATGGTGCCTATGGTTTAAACGCTGAGCGCATTGTTGGGATGTTCGATCAAAGTTTGTTGGAAACATTTTTAGTATGTTCAGGTTTTATTTGTACCGAAGATCAACGACAAGGCTCGGATGCTGGCGGCAGCCGTACCTTAATTGGCACAGTTGACCCCGATCAATATCGCCAGATTCTGAGTCAACCGCCTTATAACCTGAATATAAATTTAGTAGTTAGTAATGACGCGCAAAACTCGTAGTGTATTTTTAATCTTGATCGTGAGCTTATTTGGCGCTTGTTCCAAGCCTGCAACGTATGTAGTGAAAGCGAGTGTGACTTCTGAGCGAGGGTATGGTGTCGTCCTTTATGACTTACCGATTACTGAAAATGATAAGTACTATCGTAACGTTGAAATTCACGGAGACGACATTCGAATTAACCCGATGATCCCAGGTGAGTACGACACCTATTCTGTCTTACCACCGTTCAAGAATTTTGAGGGCGCGCAATTACCTAATGAAATAATTTTAAAATACCAATATGCCATATTAAGTGGGTGCTCGAGCAGCTGGCGCAGTTTTCCACTAGATCCTGCTTCAGGTCGTCCAATAGCCGACTCAACGACGCAATTTCACACCAAACGTAAATGCCAACATTGGCGGCTTCTGGATGATCGAATTTACACCAAAACCATCGACCTTAGAGAACTCAATGCTTCCGATAAAATGGCCGCATTGGGAACAAAGAATCGTAGTGGTAATCCTATTGGAGTAGAACTTATTTTTGAGTTTTTCGACGACGGCGATGTGCGTGCTAGACTCGAAAATACAACACACAATCGGTGGAAATAAAAGCGATCACCAAAGGTGGTGATTGTCGTGTTGTGGATATTCACCAACATTGGCAGTCACTGATTGCTGAATATGTCCTAGCTCAATAAAAACCACATCAATTTTTTGTCAGTAACCCGAGAATGTCTAAGACCGCCAAGCTATTGATTTTGTTGTTCGCCGGAGCTGCGACCAACCTTGTGTATTTTGTGCCTTGGTTTTGGTGGCTAGTTTATCCGGCGCCCAGTTATCTTTTTTTTCAAGCCGATAGTAACGATTACAAAGGTGCGATGCAGGCCGGTGTCACCTTCGGTCTGGGAATGTACTTAGTGGGGTCTCATTGGCTTGTATCATTAGTGCCTGTATTTCACGGGCTAAGTGTAGCCTTTGGTATTTTCGTTATTTTGTTCGTTTGTGGAGTCTTGTCAATTCTTGTGGGTTTAGCCGCATTGACGTTTCGCGCGAGCCAGAATTTGAGTGCTATTTCCCGCGTAAGCTTGGTTGCTCTTGTTTGGCTAGGGGCCGATTTTTTGCGTACAGAATTACTCGACTGGCCATGGTTAAAGCTTGGATATTCACAAGTTGATTCACCACTGATATCGTATGCATCAATCGGAGGGGAGGCGCTTTTAACTCTGATTTGTATATCTGTGTCGGTCCTTTTGGCTAACGCTTACAAGCAGTATGCAGATCATCCGAGCAGGTGGGCAAAAGCAGCCATTCCAGTTTTTGGAATCATGTTTGCGCTATTAGTTTTAGGTCAAATATTGGAACGAAAAGAGTGGACTGAACCTAAAGCTGAAAGGATGAGTATTGATTTACTGCAAGCTAATATCCCTATCAGCCAGAAGTGGGACCCGCGCTATCGAGAATCCATTTTTAAGCGCTATTTAGATCTAGCTGATCATGGACTGAGTAGCTACGAAAAAAAATATAATATTTCGATGGCAATAATGCCAGAAACCGCGCTTCCTGTTCCGTTTCATACGATTAGCAATTCTTATTGGTCTAAATTGGCGGCTGGTAAAACGTTTTTAGTTGCTGGAGTTACTGAATTGGTCGACCCGGATGCTGAGTCTCAGGCTGTCTATAATGCGGCGGTGGTGCACTGCGGCGATCAAACTCAATTGTACCGAAAGCGGAGATTGGTGCCCTTTGGTGAGCGTTTACCTTTAGAGAAATTTTTTGGAGGTTTATATCGTTTACTTAATCTTGATGTGACTAACTATCAAGCTGGGACCCAAACACCGTTGTTGAATTGTAACGGTGTATCAATTGCCATCGCTATTTGCTTTGAGGTTATGTTTGCTCAAAATCACTGGAAGAATGATTTTGATGTGCTTATTAATATCAATGAAGAAGGATGGTATTACAATACACTTGCACCACAACAACGGATTCAATACGCCAGGATGCGAGCTGTCGAACATGCGAGACCTGTTATTTCAATGTCAAACAATGGACCGTCGGCGATAATCAATCATCGCGGAAAAATAGTGTTTGCAACATCTTCTAATGTCGCTCACCAGTACCAGTCATCCGTGCAAGGCCGCTCCGGTAGTACCCCGTATCAAAGGTATGGGGCTTGGATTACTCTCTCTCTATTGATAGTAATGATTGCCTTATCACTCATGATTTGGGTCTTTAAGAATTTACCAGTGGGCACTGAAGAGAAATGGTAACGCAGCCTCACTGAAACGCCCTAATTTCGAGTGTTGGACAACACGCCAAAAATCTATGAACAGAATTATGTCGAACCGAGATGCTGGCGGCGATATTTTCTTGCCAGCCTAACGCGGATAAACCTTGCTTCGCGAAAATTGGTGTTGCCATTAAACTAATCTAATTATAATATGTGCATACATAATATTCATACTGAACAGAATAGACAATAGATATGCCGCAGGAAGTTCTCTATAAGGGATGCATAATTGCCACCATGCAAGCCGGTCAAGTCGACTATGGCCTGATTGAAAATGGCGCTATTGCGGTCGTTGATGGTCGCGTTGCTTGGGTAGGTGAGGCTAGGCTTCTGCCGCAAGAATATCGCCGCATGAGCAGCGAGTCTCTGGGCCAACGGCTAGTAACACCGGCATTAATCGATTGTCATACGCATCTGGTGTTTGGTGGTGATCGCGCGCGTGAGTTTGAAATGAGACTTAAGGGCGCGAGTTATGCTGAAATATCAAGAGCCGGTGGTGGCATTGTCTCGACCGTTAAGGCGACACGCCTAGCCAGTGATGAAGAATTGCTTCAAAGTGCAACTAAACGATTAGACGATCTTATTGCTCAAGGGGTTGCTGTTGTTGAAATAAAGTCGGGCTATGGCTTAACCATTGTCGATGAGCTACGAATGCTTCGAGTTGCTCGCAAACTGGAAACGATCAGACCAGTAAAAATCATCACTACATGGCTGGCAGCACATGCTATACCGCAAGAGTATAAAGATAGACTAGACGACTACATTGATCAGGTTGCTATACCCGGTTTAAGGCAAGCGGTAGACGAAGGCTTAGTCGATGCGGTTGACGG
>JAESTB010000086.1 GCA_016763815.1 Arenicella sp. | reverse complement strand
TAGTTAAAAAGTATTAAAATCAATTCATTGATTTTAATACTTTAATTTGTAGAAATATTTTTGCTCAAGCTGATTTAACGTAGCACCTGTGCAATTCGTCGGAGAAATGAAATGCCATTAAGCAGGCGACAAATTTTGAAGTGCATGGCGGCCGCCCCGCTGGCCAATCTTGCGGCATGCAGTACCGCGCCATTCGGTAGTCGGCATTCGTACCTGAGTCAAATAATCGAACCTCAGAATCAAAATACAGTGTTTCACTGGATAGATATCACGCTTCAACAGGTACGCGACCAAAGAATTACCCCACCGCGCGCCGCGTATAATTTTGCGATGCCGATGACGGCGGGCTTTTTAGCGGCTAATGGTATTACTCAGGACTATCAGGAACCCTTTGGTCTTGGCGTGGGCCCGAGCAACGCCGACCCTGAAATTGCCTATGGTGTTGCCTTCGCGGTTGCTGCGGCGGAGGTGTTTCAGCAGCCGTTTATTGTCGAGAGAAATTCGTTCTTGAAGCGTTTTGCAAATAGTGAGGCAAAGTCGTCTGCCATTGAATGGGGTAAAAAAGTAGGCCGCCATGTGGTAAAAATGCGTAACGATGATGGTGCTGAACCGAGCGAAGCAAATTTCTATCTTGGTCGATATAAGCGTCGAAATGATAGCCTAAAGTGGAGCCTAACTGGCCCGTTTTACGGCGCTAAACCCGGCCCTGGATTTGACTCGTTTAACCGAGCGCTATTCCCCGGTCATGGTCAGATCAAACCGTGGACAATGGCTTCGGGGTCGCAATTTAGAGCGACTGAATTTTATCACTCCGCCAGCCCAGAGTTCGCCGAAGAGTTTGAGAATATTCGGCTTTTAGGCAGTGCCGATAGCCACATACGAACCAAAGACCAATCCGAGATCGCTCTATTTTGGGAAGACGGCCCTTGGGGTTTAACCCCCCCAGGACGTTTTATTTATATAGGCATGCAAGTTCTGCAAAATCAGGGGCTGAGTTTTATTGAGCTGGCGCGCAGCTTTGCGTTGATTGGTATGACTCAGTGTGATGCGTCGATTGCGGCTTGGGACAGTAAGTATTTCTACGATATTGTGCGCCCGGAAAGCGCAATACGCCAAAGAGCCGAAAAGTTCGGTAATAGCGACCCTCGGGTAACGCCTCAGGCAAATTGGCGCAGTTATATACCCACTCCAGGCTTTCCGACATATACCTCTGGTCATTCAACCTTTGGAGCTGCTGGCGCCGAGATGATTGCACTAGTTCGAGGTGAGAATAAGATTTCAATCTCTGGGCAAGCGCCCGACTTAGTCATATGGCCGCAATTACGCGATATAAACCGGCACTGGACTAGCCTCAGCCAGATAGCCGAGGAAAACGGTTTGAGCCGACTCTATGGCGGTGTGCATTGGGAGCTTGACCATACCCAGGCTATGACCGCTGGCCGAAGAATCGCGCAACAGGCATATAACAACTTTTTTCAGAAGAAGGCGTGATTATGAGAACTCTTAATGTCGCAAAGTTTGTGGCTAAGGTATCAACTCCAATGATATTGATGGCCTCGCTTCCAGCCGAGGCGTTGGATCTAAATTACGAGAGCCTATCGTCATTAGAGCAACCACTAGCGGCGCAATATGCTGATGTCACCTTTAGCCTCACGGGGTTAATCGATGCCGCTTTAAATTACCGTAGCAATGACGAGGATTCGTCATTGTTTGGTAATTTTCAAGTCGGCGCTGAAACTCAATTAGCCAATAGTTGGACACTAGGCGCGGCCTATTTCGCCGAGTATTCAAGCGCCGATAACGACAACTATTCTGATAATGCGGGAATCTATCTTGGCGGGGTGTGGGGCACAGTGTCGATTGGAAACGTGACCGGCTTAGTCAGAGAGCAAGCTCGGCGTACAAGAGGTATCGGCAATGCCAGCCTTGATTTTGATGACCAACTTGGTCAATTAGACGACACCGGATTAGCCTATGTTGGTCGTTTCGGAGCGACGCAATTGATAGCCACAATCGACGGTGAGGGCGGCTATGAAATAGCTGGAGTTTTTCAACGCCCGATTGGCAATAAAGACTGTCGCCTTTCGTTACAGTATCGCGACTCTAAGCTAAGCACCGACGATACGGGAATAGAATTTGACTCCAAAGGCCTAGGCCTAGTCGCTGAGATTACCTATGCAAGTAGTGTATTTGACTTTGGGGTAGGGCTAGAACAAATAAGCACCGACAACATCTCTGCGAATCGCAAGTATGTATCCTTTGGAGCTGCTCATAAGGTTGGAGTGTTAACTTTTTCTGTCGAAGCGCATTTTGGTGATACTGATGGCAACAATGAGACCTCGTACGCAGCAGGCCTTAGCTACGATATTGCTCGCGGCATGTCGGTAAACGCGGGGCTGAATTATAGCGATGCTCAAGTCGATTTGAATGGGTTTACCTTGCTCAATGAAGACCAAACCGAAGGCACGTTCTCGTTTAGGTATAGTTTTTAGGCACGGAACTTCTAATTAGGCTTGCTGGCTTCTAGGTTGATACTGTAAATACGTAGAGTGCTCGAATAATTAAAGTATCTCGACACGTTGTCGGATAAAATGCGCTTAGCCGGCACTCAGGCAAATTGTGAACGTAAAGGATAAATAGCCATGCATGAAATTAACTGTCCCCATTGTAAGAAAGCCTTCAAGATTGACGAGGCCGGGTATGCTGATATTCTGAAACAAGTTCGCGATACTGAATTTGAGCAACAGTTGCATGATCGGCTTGAGTTGGCTGAGAAAGAAAAGGTCAATGCTGTTGATCTTGCCAAGCAAAAAGTTGCTGGTGAAATGCAAAAGGTCGCTGTCGATAAGGATGCTGAAATTCAAAAGTTGAAGGCAGCATTAGATGCTGGCGAGGTTGTGCAGAAATTGGCTGTGGCCGAGGCTCTGAAAACTGTCGAAAGGGAACGAGACGCAATCGCCAATGAACTCAAGCAGGCTAAGCAAGCGAGTGAGACAACATCGGATCTGGCTAAAGCAACTCACTCGAATCAACTTCAAGAGACCGCGGCCAAAAAGGATGCGGAGATTCAGGCGCTAATAACAAAGCTCAGCGCTAACGAAATTGCTCAGAAGCATGCGATCACGTTAGCCGTGAATGACGCTGAGAAGGGAAATATCCAGCTAAAAAATGACTTGGATCGAGCTAAGGCAGAGAAGCAGCTCTCTGAGAATTCGATCAAAGAAAGGTATGAGACGCAGATCAAAGATCGTGAAGACGAGATTGAGCGACTCAGAGATATGAAGGCCCGTCTGTCAACCAAAATGGTTGGAGAAACCCTTGAGCAACATTGCGAAACCGAGTTTAACCGAATTCGAGCAACGGCGTTTCCCAAAGCCTATTTTGAAAAAGACAATGACGCGCGAGCGGGTAGCAAAGGGGATTATATTTTTCGCGATTCAACTGATTCGGATACTGAGGTTTTGTCGATTATGTTCGAGATGAAGAACGAGAATGATGAAACAGCGACTAAGAAGAAAAACGAAGATTTTCTTAGGGAGCTCGACAAGGACCGTAATGAAAAGCAGTGCGAGTATGCAGTTCTGGTTTCTCTTCTTGAGCCTGATAGCGAGCTATATAATTCAGGCATTGTTGATGTGTCTCATCGATATCAAAAGATGT
>JAESTB010000085.1 GCA_016763815.1 Arenicella sp. | reverse complement strand
GTAGGCCATTGGCTAGCAACGCTGAGGCGATGGTATCGCCTTGGTAGCCTTGGTAGTGCTTGCCGTCAAAGCTGAAGCGGATAGGCTTAGATCGATCGATACGACCACCGCTAGAAAGACGAGTCATTATTGTTGACCCTCAAATTGCTCTAAGTTTGGCTGCGGGTCACTAATTTTATAGACGCATTTAAACTTATAGGTCGCAGTGTCACGCACCGCGTTAAACCAACGTCGGCAACCCGCTGAATGATTCCACATTTCACGGTGCAATCCTTTGGGGTTAGTTCGATAAAACACATAGTCGGCCCATTGCTGATCGCTTACCGCATCAGGCTCTAGGGGGCGGGTAATATGCGCTTCACCACCATAGCTAAACTCGCTTTCGTCGCGCTGACCACAATAAGGGCATTCAATTATTAACATTTTCGAAACTCCTAAAGTGCACTAAGGTGCGCTAATGGGCAACGCCCGCGGCGCCATGCTCGTCGATTAGAGCGCCAGAAATGAACCGATCAAGCGAAAACGCCTCATTTAGCTCATGCGCTTGATCGTTAGCCATAGTATGGGCAAACACCCAACCAGAGCCAGGAGTGGCTTTAAAACCACCAGTACCCCAACCGCAATTAAAATACAGCCCTTTAATATCTGTTTTGCTGATGATTGGGCATGCATCTGGGCAAGTATCGACAATGCCGCCCCATTGACGGTTCATACGCACTCGACTAAAAATCGGGAACAACTCCATGATCGCAGCCATCGTATGTTCAATGGTCGTAAAACTGCCGCGCTGACCGTAGCCATTGTAGCTATCGATACCGGCGCCAACCACTAGATCACCCTTATCTGATTGACTGATATAACCATGTACTGCATTTGACATCACCACGGTATCGAGCACCGGTTTAATAGGCTCCGACACGAAGGCCTGCAACGGATGGCTTTCAATCGGCAAACGCAAGCCCGCCATGTTGGCTAGCACGCTGGAGCTGCCGGCGGTTACTACGCCAACCTTAGGTGACTCTATGTAACCTTGGGTGGTTTCAACACCTTGGATTTCGCCGTTCTCGCGGCGAAATCCGGTGACTTCGCAGTTCTGAATAATGTCGACACCCAGCGCATCGGCCGCTCTGGCAAAACCCCAGGCTACAGCATCGTGACGAGCGGTACCACCTCGCGGTTGAAACGACGCCCCAAGCACCGGATAACGGCTATCGGGTGAGCAGTTTAAATGTGGTATGCGTTTTGAGAGCTCGGCCGCGTCGACCACTTCACCGTCGACTCCGTTTAAGCGATTGGCATTTACTCGACGTTGGATGTCTCGCATGTCCTGTAAGGTATGGCCTAGGTTATAGACCCCTCGTTGACTAAACATTACGTTGTAGTTGAGTTCTTGGCTCAAGCCTTCCCAGAGCTTCATTGACTTTTCATAGAGCTGTGCGGCTTCGTCCCAAAGGTAGTTGGAGCGCACGATAGTCGTATTGCGACCGGTATTTCCGCCACCGATCCAGCCCTTTTCCAACACCGCGATATTACGCATACCATGCTCTTTAGCCATATAGTAAGCACTCGCTAAGCCGTGACCGCCGCCGCCAACGATAATCGCGTCATAACGTTTCTTAGGCGTTGGGTTGCGCCAAGCGCGCTGCCAGTTTTCATGGTGGCTCATGGCGTTTCGCGCCAATGAAAAAATCGAATATCTACTCATGCTTTACTCAATCGTGATCTAACACTCAATAACGTTAACCGCGAGGCCTCCACGTGACGTCTCTTTGTATTTAGTTTTCATGTCTGCACCGGTGTCGCGCATGGTTTTAATGACCTTGTCGAGCGAGACGAAATGCGTGCCATCGCCCCGCATCGCCATTCGTGCGGCATTAATAGCTTTCACTGCGGCCATTGCATTACGTTCAATGCAAGGCACTTGTACCAGCCCACCTACAGGGTCGCAGGTAAGCCCAAGATTATGCTCCATTCCAATTTCAGCGGCATTCTCTACCTGCTCAGGCGAGCCTCCTAAGACTTCACATAAGGCGCCGGCGGCCATCGAGCAGGCTGAACCAACTTCACCTTGGCAGCCAACTTCGGCGCCTGAAATAGAGGCATTTTTCTTAAACAGAGTACCAATCGCCGCCGCGGTTAATAAAAACCGAACCAAACCGTCGTCGTTAGAGCCTGCAATGAATTTGTGATAATAGTGCATGATTGCAGGAATTATGCCTGCCGCCCCGTTGGTAGGAGCCGTTACCACTCGGCCACCATTAGCATTTTCTTCATTAACCGCCAGCGCGTATAAATTCACCCAATCAAGCACCGACAATGGGTCACGCAACGACGCTTCAGGTTGCGACTTCAAACTTTCATACATCTCAGCGGCGCGACGTTTCACTTTCAATCCGCCAGGCAACACACCTTTCTGCTCACAGCCTCGTTGAACGCAGCCTTTCATCGCGCCCCAAATTTCAAGCATGCCGGCGCGAATTTCATCTTCGGTGCGCCACATTTTCTCGTTTTCAAACATTACATCACTAATCGACATGTTATTTGCGCGAGTAATTTTTAATAGCTCTTCAGCGGTATTAAATGGGTACGGCAGCTTGGTGGCATCAGGCACGATACGGTCAGCGCCCATAGCCGCTTCGTCCAATACAAAGCCGCCACCCACTGAGTAGTAAATTTTATTGACTAATTCTTGCCCGGCATCGTTAAAGGCCATAAATCTCATGGCATTTGAATGATGCGGCAAGGTCTTTCGGCGATGCATGATTAAATCGTGTTGTTCGTCGATAGTAATGGCGTGCTGGCGGTTCAATGAAATCATTTTGGAACTGCGGATGGTGGCTAATTGCTCATCAACACGATCAACGTCAACACTCTCTGGCAGCTCGCCTTGCAAGCCGAGAAGAACCGCTTTGTCCGAGCCGTGACCTTTGCCTGTGGCACCAAGAGAACCGTATAATTCAACCCGTATACGGCCAACCTTGAGCAATGCACCGCTATCTATAAGCCC
>JAESTB010000084.1 GCA_016763815.1 Arenicella sp. | reverse complement strand
TCTAGTATGTGGTTTTGGCGGCAGTGTCTTTGCCAAATCGGTGTCACAGCAAGAGTGGCAATGTAACGTCGACTTGCATCAAGGCGACCGAGGAGTTCTCTTTCTTATTCGTGCCGGCAGTAAAATCAGCGGTGGAATCAAAATAGCGAGCAATACGGCGCCGATGAATCACCGTATCACAGGCTCTTGGGTGGGGAGCTCGTTAAAGCTGAAGCGCCTTCTCTCTAACGATGTTGACTATGCCATGGTGGCGATAATGCAACGCACCGATAAAAAGATCGTTCAGCTCGGCGGGAGATACGGATTGAACTATAAGGGGGTTTGGAGTGGTGAATGTAGGTTTATATCTGAGAAAAAAATCCAAGTAACTGACCCGGTGAGAAATACTGAGCCAAAGCCCGATAGACCGATAACTAACGCCGGGCCGTCTACCAATGTTAAGGCCTTGCCCTATAAGCCTACAACCAAAGATCGCATAAAGTTTTCTGCCACCGCATCGCATCCTGACGGAGTAAGAAGTATCTCGTTTGTTCTCGATGGACGAGTGATCAAAACGTGCCGGCGCAGTCGTTGCAATGCGACTTCACCGCCGTTATCGCCAGGAAAACATATTTGGCGAGTCGATGCTGTTAGTAAAAGCGGATATAGAAATCCAAAATATACCAGTGAATTGATTGTTAAAATGGCTAGTCAGCTTAAAGGCCAATGCACAATTAAGGGCAAAGCTACCGGGCGCTCTTCCGACATAGCCCGTATATTTTCAGTTAGCGCTTACGGCCCTAACAACGACAGATTATTTGTTAAATCCTCTCGCTTCAAGGACGGCCGCTTTGAGCTGAAAAATCTGCAGCCTGGGAACTATAAATTATTTGTTGATACGCGAGCAGACACGCCTATTGGTGCCCACCCTTCACAAGCAACGGTGCGGTGTAGACGTTCGAATGGTGCCGTGCGTGTACATAAAGACTTTGAATTTAGGTAGTTCAAAAAAGTAACAACTCAGTGCTGAGGTAACTGAAATGACCACAACATCAAGCTTCAAAAAGCTAACTCTCGACGCGAGACCGGATAGGCTAGATCTTCGAGATCGAGAATATAGGCCTCACTTAAAATCTTTACCCTCGGCTTACCCTGTGTTGAGAGGTACATGGTCATCTTTAGAAAGCCTATTGGAATGCTTTGCTGATAGCGAGTTAATACTAGACCAAGGAAAAGAAGGCGCTTGTACCGGTTTTGGTTTAGCGGCAACTATTAACTATCTAATTTGGCGCGATACTATTGCTGAAATGCATTCAAGCACTCAAGAGAAGGACTATTGTATTGACATTCGAGGCCTGCGCGTCAGTGAGCGAATGCTCTATCACATGTCCAGAGTCTATGACGAATGGGACGGTGAAGACTATTCTGGATCAAGCTGCCGTGGCGCGATGAAAGGATGGCACAGGCATGGTGTTTGCCGAAAGTCATTGTGGCCTTACGCGCCAAGCGGAAAGTTTATAAAACCAAAGCCAGGTTGGGAGGTCGATGCTCTTGCTAACCCACTCGGAGCGTACTACCGCGTGAATCATAAGTCGGTCGTCGATATGCAATCGGCGCTAACCGAGGCTGGCGCTCTGTATTGCTCCGCATCCACTCATAACGGGTGGCATATAGAGAACGCTGGACAGATGCCGGTATTACAGTATTCAGCAGAATCGCTTGCCAGCGGCGGTCATGCGTTTTGCATTGTCGGTTACAATAAAACGGGGTTTATGGTGCAAAATTCTTGGGGTAAGAAATGGGGTTGGAAAGGCTTCGCGATTATTTCTTATCGAGACTGGGTAAGCAATGGTTACGATGCTTGGGTTGTTGCACGGGGTGTTCCTGTAGATGCTAAACAAGCATCTAAAACGTATTCAAACAGCTCGTTAAGGGCGGTAACAAATGAGCAGTCTGTTGTCGAATCGAAATCCACCAAAAGAAGGAATAAGACTAAGCCCTGGGCAGAGTCTCGCGCATACCAGCATTCGCTAGTTCTCAGTAATAATGGTCGACCTAAGCATACAGTATTGCATGCAAAGAATGCTGACGCGTCTGCGCGTGAAATTTGTTACGACAACCTTAAAACGTGGCTCGATTCGAGCACTGCGAATAGAAAATTATTGATCTATGCGCATGGAGGCTTAAACGATGCGAAATCTGCGGTCAGTAGAGTCAGGGCGATGGCACCATATTTTTATGAGAATGATATATACCCCTTACACGTTGTCTGGAAAACCGAATTTGGTGAAGCGATTCGTAATACACTAACCGACGCTTATAAAAATATCATGCCAAATGCCTCCGCATCGATAGCCAAAGGTTGGGTAGCTGATCGAACTGACACCGCGATTGAGGCTGCTTCTAGCGCACTGCATGTGAAGAGCATTTGGACAGAAGTTAAAGAAAATGCCAAAAATTCATGTGATCGTCGTGTCCCAGGGTATTCAATAGGCGAATCCGATAAGGCCGGTGGGATGGTGATGCTGGCTAGGTGTCTATCGGAGCTTAATGAGCTATACCCCGATTTAGAAATTCATGTTATTGGTCATTCGGCTGGAGCGATCCTTATTGGGGAGTGGTTCAGAGAATTGATTCGACGAAAACTCAAACTCGCTAGTGTGTCCTTATTCGCGCCTGCTTGCACGATTGAATTTGCCAACAAAACTTACAAACGTGCTGTAGAAAAGCAAGTAATTAACATTAGTGATATAAATATTGTTAATTTGGATGATGAAATGGAGAGAAATGATAAATCGCTAATTGTCTATCGAAAATCTTTGCTTTACCTAGTAAGCCGCGCCCTCGAAGATATACATAAAGCTCCTTTGCTAGGTTTAGCTGCATCGTGGGAGCCAGAAAATTGCAAGGATAAGGAATCCGGTGGATTCCATGCCTCACAGAGAACGGCAATAACGAGGTGGTCGGAGTTTATCGAAGACGGGAATAAGCCAACATTGCTGGATCGGCGGCATAGCCAAGTAAAAATAAGCACTAAACCAACTTACATTGATTTAAGCCACGGTAGTTTTGATACCGACATTGCTGTTATCGAAAATGCCATTAGGCGAATACGAGGAATTAAACTTAAGCATAAAGTCAGCAATTTATCGGGTTGCTAGCGTATTGTTCAATTTCGAGAAGTATCAGTTTTATTTAAGGTAGTACGATTATGCATATGTATGGACGCTGGTTAAATTGTTGAAAATCTACCCTAACCCCTTTCGGGGGGAAGTCCATACATTGAGGTTTCAATAAATTAATAGCGACAAGTATGGCAAGTTACAATTCAGCGTAAAGGCAACGGAAGTAGCGAAGTGCGAGGACGTGCTAGTCGAGCGACTCTTTGCTAGAGAACAGCTTGGCTCTGACGGTAGTGCGGTATTCTTTTGGGGTGGTAGACGAAAATTGACGGAATAATTTGCTGAAATGACTGACATCGTTATAGCCGACTCTATACGCTATTTCGCTGATGCTTAAATTTGTATTCTGCAATAGTTCGCGTGCTTGGTTAAAACGCTGGCTCTGTAAATATTTTAGCGGTGAGAGGTTGGTTGCATCACGAAAACGTCGATTGAAATTGCGTTGACTCATACCGAGCATGTTGGCAAGCGATTGCATAGAGACCTCATGGTCACTCAATTTATTCTGCATCCATAACTGTGCCTGTAAGATGACTTCATCAGGATGATTGCTATTGTCCTCCTGATTAAAACTAAGTCTATCAAAGGGTTGCCTTACTTCGTGTGAAAAATGCTGTGCTAGGTGATCTGATACGTCTTTGCCAAAAACTCTATGCACATGATGTAAACTCAAATCAGTCTGTGCGTTGATGCTGGCGGCGCAGAATAGCCGACCGGCGGTGGTGATGAAATGTTGGCGTTTCAGCTCTACATTGCGATAGCTAGCGGCAAACGTCTCAAAATAGTGCCAGTGTGTCGTTGCTGGCCGTCCGTCGAGTAAGCCTGTTTCAGCCATAAAGCACACTCCGGTGCCAGTACCGTTTATTATCGCACCGTGTTCATACTGAGTTCGTATCCATTCGACAACCTTAGGGTTACTGTTTACTACCGGGGAGGGGTTGCGCCATAACGCCGGGATATAGACAATGTCAAATAGCGATTCGCCTATGCCTTCATCGGGCTGTAACGATAAGCCAGAGGGGAGTTCTAAGCGCTCTTCATTGGTGGCTACTTTTACCAACTCGACGTTTTTGGCGATACTTAAGCGGTGCATTTTGGCAGTCTGTTTAGCGGCAAAAAATAGCTCAAAAGCATTGGTTAAGCTAGTCGCTAACATGTTAGGTAAAACTAGGAAGGCTATTCGCATAGGTTTCGATATTATCGTGTATGGCTATAATGATGCTCATTATGGCCAAAACGACATAATAAGTCGACGCGTTGATCTCTATAATCCTGATGATAAATGTATCTAAGTCAATCAACGGCCCTTCGGCCATCGGAGTAGTCATGAGTCACTTACCAGTTATTGTCGGTTTTGGTGGTTATAATGCGACGGGTTGAAGTTCTTTTATCACGCCTTTAGACGTACAATATTGGCAAGCTTAGACAATGAAAAACGTGTTAAGACACTTCTAAGCCTAGCGACTCTAATGAAGTTGGTGACACATAGAGATGGTCACTATGTAGACGGTGACGATACTCCGATGTCGGCTGAACAAGTTGCCGATAAATATCAGACCACGATTGAGCAAAACACGCTAATTCGGCGAATACATGCAGAATATTTTGATGTTGATGCTGTGCCAGGTGTTAACGATGTCGTGTTGAACAGCGATGACCATTCGGTTTTCACATTAAATCGTCGCGATATGCCCAACCCAATACCAAACAATTGGGTTGTTAAAACACTCGATGACTCGACCGTAAAAGTCAGTATCTCAGGCAGCCTGTCAATTAAGATGGAGAGTTTTCGAAAATTCGATGTTCAATCGGCCGGGATTCTTCCGACCGGTTTTATACCCGCCGATCAACATAAGTCAAGGTTTCACCCGAAAGGTCTTCAACTTACCGTATTAGCGGCCTCTGATGCGATTAACTCAATTGGTATTTCTTGGAGTGATATCATGGCTAAGGTTGACCCTGATCAAGTCGCCGTTTTTGCTGCCAGCGGTTTAGGACAGACCGATGATTTTGGCATTGGCGGTTACATGAAGTCTCGTCTGCAATCGACTAGGCCGACCTCAAAGCAAATGGCGTTGGGGCTTAACTCTATGGTTGCTGACTTTGTAAATGCCTATGTTTGCGGTAGCGTTGGCACTACTGGCGCAGCCTCAGGCGCTTGTGCGACCTTTCTTTACAACCTTCGCCTAGCAGTCGATGACATTAATGCTGGCCGCCATAGGGTGGTTATATGCGGCGCTAGCGAGGCGCCGGTGACCCCAGAAGTGATGGAAGGCTTTGCCGCAATGAGCGCATTGGGCACCGACGATCGCCTAGCCAGGCTCGACGGCGGTGATGTCTGCGACCATCGACGTGCGTCGCGACCTTTCGGTGAGAATGCAGGCTTTACCATGGCCGAATCTGGACAGTTTTTCGTATTGATGGACGATGAACTTGCGGTCGAACTCGGCGCTGATATTTACGGCGCTGTACCGAATGTGTTTGTTAATGCCGATGGTTTTAAAAAATCGATCTCGTCCCCAGGTGCGGGTAATTATGTGACCATGGCGAAAGCGGTAGGCGCCGCTCGCGCAATTGTTGGCGACGAATCAATTCGAAAACGCTCTTACATCCAGGCGCACGGCTCTAGCACACCGCAAAACCGCATCACTGAATCAATGATTTTTGATAAGGTTGCTGCCGGATTTGACATTGACCACTGGCCGGTAACAGCGGTTAAGGCGTTTGTTGGACACCCATTAGGCCCAGCCAGTGGCGATCAATTAGCCAATGCCTTGGGCTCATTTGCTGATGGAATTATTACCGTTATTAAAACCGTTGACGCCGTCGCAAGTGACGTTATAGACCAGCGGTTAGATATATTGCTGGAAGATAAAAAGGCTGATATTGACGTTGTTTTTCTCAACTCAAAAGGTTTCGGTGGCAACAATGCAACCGCGGTTGTTTTGTCTCCAGCTAAAGTTGAGGCGATGCTCGAGTCTCGCTATGGTGTTGAAAAAATGGCGATATATCGCGACAAAAGAGAAACGGTGAGAGCGACGGCGGCGAAATACGATGAAGCCGCAAGTAATGGCGATCTACAAGTTATTTATAACTTTGGCAGCGACATTATTGAAGACCACGAAATCTCAATTACTGATGCATCTGTCACTATCGAAAATTTTGCGCATTCGATAAACTTAAAGTTTGAAAATCCATATTCAGACATGACCATTGGCTAACGTTGATCGAAAATTCGTCGCCGCACTGTCACATCACCTGATATTAAGCGGCAAACATGCCTCGTTAGAGCCAATGCTATTGAGCCACGTTGGCGACTTAAATGAGGCCGCCGCCGATGGAGAATTGTGGCGCTCGCGCGTCACCACGGTACCGAACAAGCAGGGCATGCTTAGTTATGTTGAGCATGCTCTGCGACAACGTGATAGTAATGTTGAGTTGCCGTTTGTGGTTCGCCGCTTGAGCGACAATAGGGTGGTCGGAACGACCCGTTACTATCAAATAAGGCCTGAACACCACAATTTTTCGATCGGCTATACGTGGTATTCAGAATCAGTCCAGCGAACCGCAATCAATACCGAATGTAAGCTAATGCTTTTGCAGCATTCGTTTGAAGAAGCCGCTTGTATCAGCGTGCAGTGGCACACGCATCACAACAATAAACGTTCGCAAGCCGCGATATTACGTCTTGGTGCCAGCTTTGAAGGGATACTCCGAAACCACATAATTTTGGCTGATGGTCGCATTCGACATACTCATTGTTTCTCGATGCTCGACGATGAATGGCCCGCCTCAAAAGCCTATCTGACAGAACGTTTAGACAAATCGTGTTAGTAATCTACATTCTGGAGCTGCTATAGGGAGCTGCTATAGGGTAGGGAGCTGAAGAAAGGGCGGCATCTGACGGATTAGTGACCAAATCTTATTAGTAAGTTTCTCACTAGCAAGGTATCGAAAATTCTTGCCGAGTAAGGAGATACACCATGATTAGCAAACTAACGAACATCAAAGTGGCCTTAGTAACCGAGCCAAATCCCTACTTGACATCGCTCAATCGCAAGCTCTGGACATTATTATTTGTCAATTAGATGTATGTAAACCTGAGTCCATCATTAAATGTGTTGGTGAAGTTTTATCTCTAGAAGCCCGATAGGGTAATATTGTTAACATATCATCGGTCGGTGGCTTAATAGGGCAACCTTTTAATGACATATATTGTGCCGCAAAGTTTGCGCTTGAAGGCTACGCCGAATCACTAGCGAGTTATTTGCAGTCTCATTTTGGTATTCGCGTCACCGCTATCGAGCCTGGTGACATCGAAACCGAGTTCGCTAACAGCGTGACGAAACAAATCGCGACCAGTGGCGGAATATTAGATGACCGGTATAAATCTTTTTTGAGAAGTATGTCACTAATGCTATGGCAAGAGCCGCAACCACAGATTTTGAAGCCGCCTATTAAACGCAGATCAAGTTGCTGACGTGGTTATTATTGTATTGCAAGCCGCAACCGCCGATACGAATAACAATCTCAGAGTTGTCAGAAATCTTTACTGAGTTAAAAACTCGAACCGATCCAGATGGCAAAAAAGTGGTAACAAAGCGTTATTGATGGGCTGATGGTTTAGGCTCAACTGACCCTTGGAGGCGTATCGATTCAGTTTCGAGGGCGCATAAAAAAGCCCGAAAGTGTTTGAATTTTCGGGCTTTTTTATGCAGCGTAGCCTGCTCTGACTTACTCGCTATTATCGAGTAATGCTTGGATCTCGACTGCTCGCCGTTGTAATTCTAGCTCTTGGCGGCGTAGATTCAATTTGTCTTGTTCAATTTGAATAAGCTCTTCTTCAATGGTGATTTGTTGCTTCAGCGGTGCCACTTTCTGTTCGCGCTCAATGCGTTGCTGCTCAATCCGCTGCTGCTCAACCCGTTGATCGGCAAGGCGGCGCTGTTCAGCGCGCTCCTGTTCCGCTCGCTTTGCTCGTTGTTCTGCCTGCGCCGCATTATCCCGAGCTTGCTTAGCCGCTTGCAGCTGTGATAGGGAAGAGGTGTATTGGTCACCACAAATTTTCTTGGCGGTACCTTCCTTAGTGATGTCACAAAAGCCTTCAACCGCTTTTCCACACCACTCATTACCATCTGTTTTTCGCTGAATAACGCGGGTGCTGTCGTCCGCACAGGTAACATCGGCCACCCAAAATGCTTGGTCTTTCCCGTATTGAACTAGGTTATCACTTGAAATATTCGATACTTGAGATAACGCTGTGCCAGCAAACAGCGCAGCACTTATAAAAAGCATGGCTGAATTCATGACTGTTTTCATTACTAATATTCCCCTGAGGCGTTTAATTATAGACTAGCTAGCGTTCAGTTGACGCTTTTGCAGCTCGAGTTGCTTACGACGTAATTCTAAACGTTTTTGCTCGATTAAAATACGTTGTTCTTCAATTTGCATCTGCTCTTTTAGTAAATTTTCTTTACTAACGAGTTGCTTAGGTATCTTGCTCGGTGTGCTTGCCTGTGCTCCAACATCATTACCATTCGCGGCTTTTGATGTACTGGGAGTCTTCGGCTCAACATTAACGAGAGTCTTCGAATCAACATTAACGAGAGCCGTTGGCTCAACATTTATCAGCGCTTTAGCGGCCACTTTCTCCGCCGGCTCAACCTCAGCAATAGGATTGCTGTCAATAGGGTCCGCCTTGACAATCGACACAGGCATGCCGCTTTTAAAGTCTGTAACTTGTTGGCTGAAATTATCACTACAAAGCTGGCGGGACAACGAAAACTTATTCTTGTCACACAAGCTTCCGATATCACTAGAGCACCATTGATCGCTGTCTAATGGGCGATGCATAACTCGAGGCTGTGTCAGCCCCACGCACTTTACTGATACTTCCCAGACGCGTTGCGGGCCATCTTTAAAAACATCTAGAGACATAGAATCCACTGACGCGGCAAATGTGGCAGCCGGAAAACTCCAAATAGGGGTCAGTAAAACAAGGATTAATTTCGAAGATATATTCATGATTTTACTCTATAAAAGGTCATATTATTTGTTAGTAGCGTGGGCCGTTCGTTGGCGTTCTTTTTCGGCTTGCTTTTCAATTCTATTGGCCTCAGCAGCGAGCCGACTGTTAAGGCCGATGTGAGTTTCGCCACGTTGTTTGGCTAGCTGAACTTGGTTTTCGCGCTCTTGAAAGCGTGCCTTTTGCTCAGCCGTAAGTGACGCATAGCAACGAGGGCAGCTTACCCCAGGCAAATATTCACTAGAGGCCTTGTGCTCCTCGGTAATCGGGTGACGACACGCATGGCATTGATCATATTGGCCCTTTTCCAAATCGTGATTAACCGCAACGCGATCATCAAATACGAAACATTCGCCGTTCCACTTAGTATCGGCTTGGTCGACAGTCTCGAGGTACTTAAGAATGCCGCCTTTTAGGTGGTAGACCTCCTCGAACCCGCGCTCTTTCATCAACGCAGATGCTTTCTCGCAGCGTATTCCGCCAGTACAAAACATCGCTACCTTTTTGTATTTACTTGGGTCCAAATTGTTATCGACGTATGCCGGAAACTCCCGAAAGGTTTCTGTGTTCGGATTTAACGCGTTCTCGAAGGTGCCGATATTAACTTCATAGTTATTTCGAGTATCGATCAACAACGTATCAGGGTCACTGATTAGTTGGTTCCATTGGTCCGCCTCAACATAAGTGCCGACTACTTTATTTGGGTCGATATTACTGACGCCCATGGTAACGATTTCTTTCTTTAGCTTAACTTTGGTGCGGCTGAACGGCTGTTCTTGATGAAACGAAAGTTTGTAATCCAGCTCGGCAAATCTCTGGTCACATTTAAGCCAATCGATGAACTCCACTAATTGTGTATGGTCTCCTGAGATTGTTCCATTGATGCCTTCTAATGCCAATAATAGAGTGCCACGAATATCACGGATCAATAACTGATCTAAGATTTTAGGTTTCAGTTCTTGATAATCACTCAGCGTGACGAATTTATAAAGTGCGGCAACCGCAATTTGGTTTTCTCTGATCATTCTCGTTCGCCTTCCAGAACGTAAATCTGGCGCAAGTCGGTTTAATAATTGGGCGCATTATCTTATAGCTTCGACGCTTAAACAATATGGCAAGTCGTCAATTATGGTGAAAAAAACATACTCTGACACTATTTTTCCTCAGTTTCGGCTGTATAAACCCAAAATCATCCAATCTTAATTGTTTTAGTGGACTACCAGCCTCGTTGCCAGCTAACACTTTGTATTTTCCAATTCTGTTTTTCACGTACTAGCAGAATTGAGAATCGATGGGTGTCGGCACGTAATCGGTTTGACTGCGAAGATAAGTCGACATTACGGCTAGCCATCGCCACCGACATCTCGACGGTGGCCGCGTCGCCGACAATCTGTAGTTCCCGAATTTTACTAAATATGTTTATGCTTTGGTTTTTGATCAATTGGAACTGCATGATACTTTGGATTTTTTTGTAATCATTACCTTCATAATCTCTATAAGAAGAGCTTATGTGCTCGAGCATAGACGACAGTGATCGCTGCTCAGCGGCGACTTCAATCGCGTTTAAGGTAGCGCGCACTTTGTCTTCGTCGGAGAGCGAAGGTTGCTCACTGCAAGCAACAACCGTCAATGCTGTAGCAAAAACTATGCAGCTGAATCTTGTTGCTGTTGTTATAATCATCGTATGCTTACCCCGAGTTTAAATTGGATTATTGGCGAGTAATTACGTCTATACTAGCGGTGATGAATTATTTGAGCCATTTGTTTTTTTCTCAACGTACACCAATGTCCTTTACCGGTAATTTGATGGGTGACTTTAAGCCCGATCATGAGTTGAAGAATCGTTTGCCCGAGCAGGTGCTACTGGGCATCAAAAATCACCGTTGGGTCGACAAAGTTACCGACAGCTTCGTTGCGGTAAAGGATTTGAGACCCTTGTTTTCTAAAAAAAGGCGGCGCTTCGCAGGCGTTATTACCGACATAACATTTGACTATTTCCTAATCAAGCACTGGGCTGTGTTTGCTGAGGTCGAGCGTGAGGCATTCATGCAAGACTGCTATGCTGGGCTGAATCAGTGTTTAGAGTATATGCCGCCGCGCATGCAGTATGTTGTGATGAATATGCATCAACATGATTGGTTGAATTCGTACGCCAGCTTAGATGGGATTGCAGTTACTATCGACCAAGTAAGTAAACGTATTCGTTTTGAGAATCAAATGGCCGGTGCGATCGACGAAGTTGTCGAACATTATGATCAGATAGAGTTGGTGTTTTTAGGCTTATTTAAACACCTTCAACACCAAGTGACAGAGGCGGCAATTGAGCGGCCAGTCAATCTAGCCGCTGACAATTGAAGGTTCTTTGCACGGCGCTCTTGAACGCATTGAAAAAACCTTAAAAAAGAGGTGTTTTGCTTTGACAGAGGCAAGTTGTAACTATATGATTCGCGCCAACTTGAAACATCTGGGTTTTTTATCAGCTTCATCGAGTCTTTAGTGCTTTCAACGGTTAGCACTCGAGGAGCTCTAGCGGATTTAAACCAAGCTAAATAATCACTATCTGCGAGGTCTATCATGGCTGTACAAAAGAGTAAAAAATCAACTTCACGTCGCGGTATGCGTCGATCACATGACGCTCTAGACGAGCCTACGTTATCAACTGATTCAATGACGGGTGAAATGCACCGTCGTCATCAGATAACAGCAACAGGCTACTATAAAGGTAAGAAAGTAGTTAATGTGAAAACAGCTAACTAGCTTTTACCGATCAGGCAGTGTTTTTTAAAGCTGCTAATAGGGCCTCGTTTATCGGGGCCTTTTTATTTTGCCAGATAACATCTTCAAAGCAGTTTGCTACGAGCGCAAAGATTGCTCCCCAAGAGCGTAAAGTTAGTCGCTTGTTATTTGCTAGAATGGCTCTACTGTTCTATGCTAAGTCTCTGTGACCAGCCAATTATAAAAATAATTTCAGTTGCATAAACACTAATCGTAATCGCGTAATTCATGTATTCAGAATCCAATAGCACCACCATTGCAATTGATGCAATGGGAGGCGATCATGGGCCCAAAGTTACCGTGCCTGCCGCCATTCGCTTTTTCAATAAAGTCAATAAAAAATCTCACACGGTTATCTTAGTTGGTAAGCCAGAGCCGATTAGTGAACTGATTGCCCAACACAATGGCAATGCTCTATTAGAGCGTGGCTCACTTGTTATCCATGAAGCCTCTGAAGTCGTTGAAATGGACGAGTCTCCAGCGTTAGCGCTCAGACGAAAGAAAGATTCATCGATGCGTGTGGCAATAAACTTAGTTAAAGACGGCACAGCGCAAGCCGCTGTCAGCGCTGGTAATACCGGCGCCTTAATGGCGACTGCGCGGTTCGTTTTAAAGACTATTTCAGGCGTTGATCGGCCAGCGATTATTTCTACTATGCCGTGTCTGGACACTCGTCAGACGGTTCACATGTTGGACCTTGGCGCAAACGTTGATTCAAGTCCTGAAATGTTAGTGCAGTTTGCCGTGATGGGATCAGTGCTAACTGAGTTTGTTGATAAAAAAAAGGCCCCAAAGGTCGGCCTTTTAAATGTTGGTGCCGAAGAAATCAAAGGCAGTGAAAAAGTTAAAAAGGCATCCGTATTATTAACCCAAAGCAAACTTAACTACGTTGGCTATGTTGAAAGCGATGAGCTCTTCAACGGCAAGGTCGATGTGATTGTGTGTGACGGCTTTGAAGGAAATGTCGCTCTTAAGGCCAGCGAAGGTGCGGCCAAGATGATATTCAATGTTCTTAAAGAAGAGTTTAAACGTACATTTTTAACTAAGGTCTTAGCCGCACTATGCCTGCCTGTATTGAAAGCGATGCAGTCGCGGTTAGACCCTAGGTTGCATAATGGTGCCACCTTGATTGGTTTGAATGGTATTGTCGTTAAAAGTCACGGTGGTACTGATGAGTTAGGCTTCTTGCATGCAATTCAAGAGGCCAATAGGCAGGCTGAAATGGATGTTATAGGTCATATCAGTCAAGAAATATCGAAAGTTTTTTCATCACAAAATGAAACTAAAACAATAGCTTAGATCAATCTCTTAATTTATTTATTATGTCATTTTCAATTATTTTTCCGGGTCAAGGTTCACAAGCAATCGGTATGATGGGTGAGTTAGCCACACGGCACTCGTTGGTTAAAGATTTATTTGTAGAAGCGTCTGACGCCCTAGGTGTTGACTTGTGGGCAATGACGCAGCAAGGTCCAATTGACTTGCTTTCTCAAACCGAGAACACTCAGCCCGCACTTTTGACAGCAGGTGTTGCTGCTTGGCGTGTCTGGTGCGACCTCGGAGGCCAGCACCCAGCCATTATGGCCGGACACAGCTTGGGTGAATACACCGCGTTAGTTGCGGCTGGCGCTTTGTCGTTTGCCGATGGCGTTAAGCTTGTACGTGACCGCGGGCGCTACATGCAAGAAGCGGTTCCAGCAGGTGAGGGCGGCATGGCGGCCATTATTGGGCTTGATGACGAGCAGGTGATCAAGGTTTGCGCTGAGATAGCCGGTGAAGATGTTCTTCAAGCGGTTAACTTCAACGCACCGGGGCAAGTCGTTATCGCTGGTAGTATCGCCGCAATTGAGCGAGCTGCACCGGCAATGAAGGCTGCTGGCGCTAAACGTGCCTTACCATTACCGGTATCAATACCGGCTCATAGCTCGCTAATGTCGTCGGCGTCAGCGCGCCTAGCTGAGCGTCTGGCAAGCACTGACGTAAGGGTGCCGAACATCCCTGTGCTACATAATCATAATGTACAAATTGCTCAAGACTCTGATCAAGTTAAAGCTAATTTGGTGTCGCAACTCGATTCTCCGGTTAGGTGGGTCGAAACTGTTGTTACAATGCATCAACAAGGTGTAGATACATTTATTGAAAGTGGCCCCGGTAAAGTATTGGGTGGCATGGTTAAGCGTATTATTAAAGGCGTTAACATCGCTTGCATTGATAAGCCAGAGGCGTTCAACGCACTGATATAAAATTTATAATTTATCTAGATTCAGAAATAGGAAAATTGAATGTTCGACCTTAGTAATAAAGTGTGTTTAGTCACCGGTGCGACTCGAGGCATTGGCCAAGCTATTGCCGGTCAATTGGGTGCCCAAGGTGCTACAGTAATAGGTACAGCAACATCACAGAGTGGCGCTGATAGTATTGGTCAAGGCTTGATTGACGCGGGTATTAGCGGTCAAGGCATGGTACTTAACGTGTCTGATGGTGAGTCTATTGATTCGGTGCTCAAAACGATAAACGACAAATACGGCGCCATAGAAGTACTTGTTAATAATGCCGGAATTACCCGAGACAATCTGATCATGCGCATGAAAGAAGATCAATGGGACGACATTATGACAACTAACCTAAAGTCAGTGTTTCGTTTGTCTAAAGGCGTATTGCGGGGCATGATGAAGGCTCGTAGGGGTCGAATTATTAATATCACCTCGGTGGTTGGGGTTTCTGGCAATGCTGGTCAAGCGAATTACGCCGCCGCAAAAGCCGGCGTGATTGGTTTTACTAAATCACTGGCACAGGAGATCGCCTCACGAGGTATTACGGTCAACGCAGTCGCGCCAGGATTCATTAACACAGACATGACCAAAGCGTTAAGTGAAGAGCAGGTTGCTAAAATGGCCGCTAATATTCCAGCCTCTCGCCTAGGTGAGCCCGCGGATATCGCTGCGTCGGTGGTATTCTTAGCCTCTGATGAAAGTGCCTATATGACCGGCACAACCCTGCATGTGAACGGTGGAATGTACATGACATAAGAATTATTTAAAATAACTGTTGTTTATTAGTTAAACGTACCGTATTTATTTTGCAAAACCGTGACTTTTTTATATAATGCGCGGCATCTGAACATCGACTAACAGTGATCAGTATCGTTGTTGGTTTTTTAGTAGTAGTATTTATCTGGCAGGATGTTTAATTCGGTTGTTGTAATCGTATAATACAGAATGTTAATTAGCTCCCTTACATAGAGGTACACTCATGAGCAGTATTGAAGAACGCGTAAAGAAAATCGTTATCGAACAATTGGGCGTCAACGAAGACCAAGTGTCAAACAGCGCATCATTCGTAGACGACTTAGGTGCCGATTCACTTGACACTGTTGAATTGGTAATGGCTTTAGAAGAAGAATTTGAAACAGAAATTCCTGACGAAGAAGCCGAAAACATTACTACCGTTCAACTAGCAATAGATTACGTGAACAAGCAATCAACATAGTCGAGAATTAGCTTAGAGCGTTAAAGCTAGCCTTGAATATTGAGGTGCCGCTTTAACAAGATAAAAAAGCCGCTATAGTTCACACTACAGTGGCTTTTTTACTTATTGAGCCTTGTAGATTGAGTCTCTTACATCAGAACTGGTTGCTTTTTTTCATATTAAGCATCAAAAAACTGCACTAACTAGATAAAAACATCATGAGCAAAAGACGAGTTGTCGTGACAGGAATGGGC
>JAESTB010000083.1 GCA_016763815.1 Arenicella sp. | reverse complement strand
TACCCTCGATTCCCAAGCTTGAGCAACTTAATTTTACCAATTCAGACGCTACCAACTTAACGCTAGCTACCTAGCTTTACTAACTTAGCCCTACCAACTTAGCCCTACCAACTTAGCCCTACCAACTTAGCCCGAAAAAATAGCCTATTAACTCGTATGCAAAAAATAATACTCGACACCGACCCTGGCATAGACGATGCCCAAGCAATTGCCTTTGTGGTGGCGCATCCAGAGCTTGACCTGCTTGGCCTGACAACCGTGTTTGGTAATGCTGATGTAGAAACGACCACCAATAATGCTTTGATCATTTTAGAAGCATTTGGTTGCTCAGCTGTGCCGGTAGCGAAGGGAGCGGCGCAACCGTTGAGCCAAGCCCGCATGCCAGCTCCTGACTTTGTACATGGCCGTGATGGCCTTGGTAATTTGAATCTTGCAAAGAGTGAAAATACCGCATTAGATGAGCCAGCGGCGGAATTTATTGTCCGCATGGCAAATCAATTTCCCGGCGAGATCAGTTTGGTTGCGGTTGGCCCATTGACCAACATTGCCGAGGCGGTCAGGCTCGACCCAAGTTTAGCTAGTAAGCTAAAAGAGCTAGTCGTTATGGGCGGCACGGTACACAGGTTTGGCAATGTAAGCCCGGTCGCTGAAGCTAATTTCATTAATGACCCGCATGCGGCGGATATTGTCTGCGGCTTTGATTGGCCGCTGCGTATTATTGGCTTAGATGTCCCTAGATGTGATGTTACGAGACTCTGACTTAGCACAGTTGAGAGATAATGCTGGCCAAACCGGGCAGTTCATCTGGGATACCAGTCGGTTTTATGTTGATTTTTATACCGCTGATCAGAACCTACTCTTAGAGCCAAACCCCGAGCGCCAATGTGCCATGCACGATGCCAGCGCGGTGGTTTATTTAGTTGAACGCGATGCCTTTAGCTTTACTTCTGGAGTCGCTCGAGTAGCCCCCGATGGATTCGCCACGGGGCAGTTAATAATCGATAGAAAACCTAATAGTGATGGTAACTATGTACTCCCTTTTTGGCGAAACAGGCCTAGCGTTGAGGCGGCCATGCAGGTCGACTCAGAACGAGTGAGAGCGGCATTTCTAAACACCATTATCCAACACGGCTTAATTTAGATTACCTGCCATGGCTAAACTATATTTTTACTACTCAACGATGAACGCGGGTAAATCGACTACGTTATTGCAATCGAGTTTTAATTATCGCGAGCGTGGCATGCATACTTTATTGCTTACTGCGGCGTTTGACGATCGTTTTGGGTCAGCTAAAATAAGCTCGCGTATTGGTTTATCACAAGAGGCCGATCTATTTCATCAGGGCGATGACCTGTTAGCGCATGTTAATGGTCGCGACGCCGAACAGAAGATCGATTGTGTGTTAGTCGATGAATCGCAATTTTTAACCGAAGCTCAGGTATGGCAGTTGACGGATGTATGCGACGAGCTAAAAATCCCGGTGTTGTGCTACGGCATTCGTACTGATTTTCAAGGCCAGCTATTCCCTGGTAGTAAAGCATTACTTGCCTGGGCAGATGTTCTGCAAGAGCTTAAAACAATCTGTCACTGCGGCTCTAAAGCTAATATGGTGGTTAGAGTCGACCAACACGGTGAGGCGTTAAGGGAAGGCTCACAAGTAGAGATTGGCGGTAATGAGCGCTATGTATCCCTGTGTCGCCGACACTTCAAGAAAATTTATAAATAGCGGGCATTATCAGTTTCAGAACAGTTAAGAAATAGCTAAGAAAATACTATGTATATAGACTTTAAAACGCTTACCTCGAACCAATGTTATGGCGCAATGGTTCAAACGATTGTGCCTCGGCCGATCGCATGGGTGTTATCAGACAATGGTGATGGCAGTTATAACGTGGCTCCATTTTCGTTCTTCACTGGTATTTGTAGCGATCCACCGTTATTGATGTTGTCGGTAGGAAAAAAAGATGCAGTCGAAGAAAAAGATACCAGAGTGAATATTCGTGAGCGTCGCAATTTTGTGGTTCACATACCGGGTACGCGACATCTTGAGCAAGTGAACACCACATCGGCGACCTTAGCGCATGGGCAGTCGGAGGTCGACACTGCAAAGCTTGAACTGACTGAAATTGACGGTTTTGCGCTACCGCGAATTACTGACTGTGACATTGCGATTGCTTGTAACTTGTACCGTATCGATGAGATAGGCCGCGTACCGCAGGCGGTGATCTATGGCGAGATCCAAAGTATCACGATAAATGATGCGCTAATTGTCGATCACCCTAAGGGTCGCTTGCAGCTCGACTCACTGGCGCTGGATCCATTGACTAGACTCGGTGGTAGTAATTATGGTGGATTGGGCGATGTGCTAACGGCCAGTCGCCCAAAATAGATTAGACATGCTGCAACTTGATAATGTAGTACGTGACCGAGGGTCAAAGTATGCGGTTAGCGGAGGCAAGGTGGTTAATAGTGCGCAAGCTAAAGACTTCTTAAAAAGCCTCCAGTCGAAGAAGAAATTTGCTAAGGCGACGCATAATACTTGGGCCGTTATCTATCGCGACGGTGTTGGTAAAGGTACTAGGGCAAAGAGCGATGATGGCGAGAGCGGTGCCGGTATGATCATTGTTAGAATGCTTGAGCGTGAAGCTGTATTCGATCACATTGTGGTCGTCACTCGTTGGTATGGCGGGGTTCATCTAGGAGGCGACCGATTCAGACACGTTCAAAGTTGCGTGAATGCTTACCTCGATCATGCCAAACTGAAAAATACTTAAACGTGTTTAAGCTCTTTTGTAGAGAAAGAAACGCACCGCGATAGCGGTCTCGTATAGTGGTGTGTAAATCTATGCAGCACTCTTACTCCTGATTTGATAACCTTATCCAATGCAATTTAACTATCTGCCCGCTAATATCCCTAACCCACTGGTGTCTTACCAGCGTCCAAAATTCTGTCAAGTTAAGGATTGATGGCGATTTTGATTCGGGTTTATAATTTTCGTACTGACCATTTCACTAGTGCGGTTATATTGGCGCTGGTACTGCATATAGCATTGGCCGTATTGTTGCCCGATATTCCTAAATTAAGCCTGCAAGGTTATGACCGTGCATCAAGTCTCACGGTGTTTTTAGAGAAAACCGACGAGCAAGAAATATTTGACCAATCGCTGAATCAACAACTGCCTTTGCCCGCAAATACCGATACGCTGGCTGACCCGGCTCTCGGATCAACTAGCATTGAAAAAGGACAAAGTTCTATTGTAAGTGACGAACTTAGGCCGTCTGCCGCCTCGGGGGAGCAAGCTCAGGACGCACCTCGTTCAGGCTTGAGTAGCGAGGGTGAAAAAACACCGAGTATTCGTTTCGACTATGCAACAATTAAACTTTTTGCTAAACGTGAGGCTGCCCGCTACGCAGAATTATACCCACGAGAGGTCGAGCGTTTTGCGCGTACCTTTAATCGCGCACGCAACTATCGCCGCCGTAGCCGAACTGAAGGCTATAGAGATAAGCTAGGTGATCTTTATGCGCGTTCGAATTCATCAGATGGCGATATCTGTTTCAAACAAAAACGAGTAGAGGCGGTCGATGAGTACGTGACTAATACGGTTTATTTTTTTCGCTGCGACAGTCAACCTCAAGGATGGAAACTCGATATCAACAATAAAATAGGTTCTGAGGGTTAAGCGACAAATTGCAATTCGATAGCATGAATTAGCGTCGAAATCGTCTTCCAGAGTTAATACCAATTGGGCCGCGAGGAATTGTTAGCTGTACCGATTCGCCGTTTCGATCAACTTCTATCAAGACACTTTCGCCGACTTGTCCCTGAATCGTCAGGTTGTTGATGTCGTTTAAATTGAATACGCGCTCGCCAGCATACGAGACCACATTGTCGCCTGCTCTCAAGCCAGCACTTTCACCGGGTGAGCCGCCGATAACCGATCCGATTGATGCCGAAGTTGGCAAACCATTGGCCTCTAAGTAGCGTTGGTAATTCTGCTCCCCGAGTTCTGCGCGAATAGGGTTGACATCAGAAAGCTGACTGCCTGTTGATGCAGCGTATTCGCGTCGACGATCATACTGCGCTTGTAGCTGTCTAGGTGATTCCTCTGACTCAATCTGAACTATTCGTGCTGCCTCCTCTTGAGCGAAACCTGCGTTTATCAGCTGCTGCCGACGGTAATCTGGTTGTTGGCTTGCTAAACGGTCAGCTCGGCGCTGCTCTAAGCGCTGCTGTCGGCTTTGAGCTAGTGAGTCTTGGTCGAG
>JAESTB010000082.1 GCA_016763815.1 Arenicella sp. | reverse complement strand
CATAATCCATAAAGTGCAACATCAGAAGAAAGTCGACCACCCTCCAATATCGATTTCGATGGGTTAATACGCGCCCATCAATGCTGGATACGTACACTCGGGTGGCTAGTGAATCATTGAAATTGACTCGCCAGACAGGCTGAGATCCAGGGGCTTCTGCAGACCCCTGCGTCAGACGAACGCTGGATACGATTTTGCCTTTTCCTTGATAGCTCGCGAGCGCATTACGCTCAGCCCAAGTTCGGGTGATCGTGATTGGCTCTCCTGTCGCCGCATTAAAGACGTGTTTACGTGTCTCAACGTCGATCTGGTAAACCAACATGCCACCAAGACGCCGCAGAGTGATCGCCTCAAACTGGTCTGACGGGGTTCCTCGTAAACCATCGATTGGGTATAGCGTGCCAACATCCCCTATGGGTTCGGAGGCTGGCAAGGCGATCTTGGACGTTTTTCCGGCGACAATTTCGTGATCTAGAATACTGATGATTAAGCCGCTGGTGACCCAGATAATGACTTGTAAGCCGATCGCCAGACCGAGCCACTTATGGAATTTACGCAACGTAATCATGAGGCTCTGCGAAACCAACGTCGTAGATTAAGTCGGTAATACAAATACCACACTCCGGTCACAACAAGCAGAAACCCCAATGACGCAACAATTCTCAAAAGCCAGTTATTCACGTCTTTGCGCTCATCGTAATCCATGATGTGCAACATCCAGACAAAATCAAACACACGCCATAATGCATGCCGCCGAGTGACCAGTTCACCGGTTACTGGGGAGATATAAAAACTGGTTTGCCAAAGATCATCAAAATCAACTCGCCAGATTGGCAGACGACGGGCACCTAGTTCGGACGGTGGGTTTGTCTCAATCAAGACTGACTTGATGATATTGCTGGTGCCGGTGTAATACTGCTGGGCGAAGCGTTCTGCTGAGCGAGCATCAATCGGCGAGGAAGGCTGACCGCTGGTTGCGTCGATAGGAATGCGTTCACCATTTGATTCTACCAAGTATGTCGTTTTACCTAAGAGTGACGTAATGGAAATGGCGCTCGCATCGGGGTTGGTTTTAGCCAGCGAGGTAAAGGCGGCGGTTAAATTTTCAGAGCGCAGCGACATTAACGCGGGCTTATTGGTCTTAACCAGGTGATCCCCATGAATAATGTCGATATCTACCACTACCATGTAAAACCCGCTTAAGGCCCAAATACACAGCTGAAGCCCGACAATCAAACCAAGCCATTTATGAAGTTTTTGTGCGAGTCGACTGTGCTTCAAAACATGTTCAGTGGGGCGAGTTGCTGGTTGGCTAGCCTACTTGAAGATATGGGTCGCGTCGAGCCCGAAAAAACGGTGACTTACTCTTTTTGCAAAAAAACGCTTGATCTAGAGTTGACTCTAGGGTCTACACTGTCTTCATCAAGTTTAATAACCCGTGGCTTAATGACGATGAAACACAGTGATCACACACCACATTCTGGAGACTCAACACCTTCGAGAAATCGGCATCAATTGTTGATTGAGGGCGCAAGCTGCGCAAGTTGTGTCTCCAAGATCGAGGCCGCTTTGGAAGTTGTTCACGGGGTCACGCGAGCCGAAATGAACTTGGCGCAACGCTCTGTTTCTGTCGAGGGCGAGGTCGATGCCGACACACTAATTAGTGCGGTCGAAAACGCAGGTTATCAAGCTACCAGCGTGACGGATGTCGCGGATAGCGAACTACTTGATGAAAAAGACAAGGCTGATGATATTTACTACACGCGATTGATGCGAGACACTTTCATCGCCTTGGGGCTGGGGGTCCCGCTGATGGCATACGGGCTTTTCATTGGAGAGATGACCGTCACCACCACCAACGAACGCTTAGTTTGGTTGGGCGTCGGACTTCTCACACTCTCGGTGATGACCACCTCGGGACGCCACTTTTACATTGGTGGTTGGAAGTCGATCGGTGCACACACGGCTAACATGGATACGCTTATTGCGTTGGGCACGGGCTCGGCTTGGTTATATTCAATGGTGGTGGTTATTTTTCCTGAGCTCCTTCCAACGCTGGCAAGGCACGTCTATTTTGAAGCGACGGCGATGATCATTGGCCTCATTAATCTGGGGCTCGCCTTAGAGGTCAAAGCGCGTGGGCGTACCTCAGAGGCTGTTAGGCGCTTAATTGGTTTACAAGCCAAAACTGCACGGGTAGTGCGGGACAACAAGGAGATCGATATAGCGATTGAAGATGTGGTGCTCGATGATGTGGTTCGCATTCGCCCTGGCGATAAGATTCCGGTTGACGGCGTGGTAATTGAAGGGAAGACCACGATGGACGAATCCATGCTGACAGGCGAACCGATGCCAGTTGAAAAATCCATCGGCGACACCGTTGCAACAGGCACCATCAATAAAAGCGGTTCTATTCTGTTTCGGGCAACTCGGGTTGGTAAGGACACGGCGTTGGCACGCATTATCGATATGGTAAAACGTGCGCAAAACTCCAAACCACCGATCGGGCGATTGGCTGACGTCATTTCTCAATACTTCGTGCCGACGATAATGATCATCGCGGTAATCAGTGGTTTGTTGTGGCTTAATTTTGGTCCTGAGCCTATTGTCGCGTTTGCGGTTGTATCTGCGACCACCGTGCTCATTATTGCCTGCCCCTGTGCCCTTGGTTTGGCCACCCCGATGTCGGTTATGGTCGGCGTGGGCAAGGCCGCTGAAGCCGGTGTGCTAATTCGAAGTGGAGAAGCATTGCAATCAGCTTCTAAAATCACCACGATGGTGATGGATAAGACCGGCACAATTACGCTAGGCGAACCTAAAGTGACCGATATTGTTCTGGCCAATGACCGTAAGGATGAAGAGCTCCTGTACTTTGCCGCCAGTTTGGAAAGCGGTTCAGAACACCCGCTCGCGCTTGCCATCATTGAGTCGGCTCAACAACGAGGCGTGGAGGGTGGATCGGTTGATAGTTTTAAGGCCATCGCAGGTCATGGTATCGAAGGGATTGTGGATGGTAAGAAAGTAAGCTTTGGGAATGAGCGGTTGATGCGTGTAGAGGGGGTTGAGATAGACGCCTATATCGATCAGGCACAAGTATTGGCGAGCGATGCCAAAACCCCGATGTTCATGGCCGTCGACAATGTATTGGCGGGAATTATCGCGGTTGCCGACCCTATCAAAGAGGATTCCATTGAAGCGATTAAGCGACTAAAAGGTAGTGGGCTTCGCGTCATTATGTTAACTGGTGATAACCGCGCCACGGCCGAAGCCGTTGCCTTGAAAGTGGGTATCGATGAAGTATTTGCAGAAGTATTGCCTCAGGATAAGACCAACAAAGTAATCGAACTACAGATGGAGGGTGAGATCGTCGGCATGACCGGTGACGGCATTAATGACGCGCCGGCACTGGCGATGGCAAACGTCGGCTTCGCCATTGGTACCGGTACCGATGTCGCGATCGAAAGCGCCGATGTGACCTTAATGCGCGGCTCTTTGCACGGACTGGCGGATGCCATTTCCGTCAGCAAAGCAACACTCTCCAATGTGAAGCAAAATTTGTTTGGCGCATTCATCTACAACGCTGTGGGTATTCCCATTGCCGCAGGGGTTTTATATCCGTTCTTTGGAATCCTCCTCAACCCGGTTATCGCGGGAGCCGCGATGGCGTTTTCCTCACTCACCGTGGTGATGAACGCGAACCGCCTGCGTCTATTCAACGCCAAACAGCACTAACCGAAGCAGGACTAATATAGGAGATCAACATGCTTGCCCTTATCAATATCGTTGGCGTCATGCTCATTGCACTAATTGCTTGGTGGTTCTGGTTCTACAAACCAAAGGATCTAGCCATAGTCGATGACTTGTCGGTGATTCTCGTAGAGAATGGCCGCTACTCTCCCTCTCATATTGTCTTAGCCGAAAACACGCCGGCCACGCTGACCTTTCTACGTAGAGACGCCTCTGCTTGTGCTGAGGTTGTCATGATTCCCGAACTGGGCATCAATGAAACGTTGCCAGTTGATACACAAATATCAATCGAACTGCCTGCTCTTGCTGCAGGAGAATACGCATTTCACTGCCAGATGCAAATGT
>JAESTB010000081.1 GCA_016763815.1 Arenicella sp. | reverse complement strand
TAGTTATTTCAACAAGTTAAGATATTTAGGAGGTATGTGAAGATGGCTCAAAATTCCAATGGTAAGTCAAATTTTCGCCCCTTAGCTAGCCACACAAGAATAAACTAGACAATAAAATGTACTTATGAACATCATCGCGATAGGTTATACAATAAGCGCGCTACTAGCTGGCTTTAGTTTAGTGAGTGCGTTGGTGCTGCTATTCGCCTACTTATTTTTTCTCGAAAACATGCGAAAGAGTATGTCCGGCAAGGTAGCTTGCACGGTGATATTACTTTGTCTGGCAGCGTTGCAATTGGCCCATTACTTATTCTTCACCGAGGGTCGTGATCTTTTGTCCTCAAGAGTTTACGGCACTTTACTAGTTTTTATACCACCAGCCTTTTTCTTTTTTGGTCGTGAAATATTGTTCCCAGAGGTGCAATATCGGCGTGTTGATTTTCTACATGCAGTGGTTCCAGTATTGAGCTTTGCCGTTGCGATAAAATTCATACCAGGTTATGCGTTTCTATTCGGCACCGCGTATACATTTTGGTTCGCACGCACTCTCTACAAACTCAAAGATCAACGCAGCCGTTATAAATTCGAATTCTTTTTCTTTTTCATGTTCGCGGTTATGGCGTTGGTCGCCTTGATTCTAGGCTTAGCACTACCCTACCTCGACGCCAGCATTTTTTACCTTTGCTACTCGAATGCAATCTCCTTGGCAATGATGCTAATCGTTGCTGCTCTACTCATTTTTCCCGAGCTATTAAGCGATATCATGCTGATAACCGAAATGGCCTACGCTAATTCGAAATTAGTGGGTATTGATACACCGACTAAGATTGCCCAGCTCGATGAGCTGATGCTGATCGAAAAGCATTATGAAAGTGAAGATTTAAGTTTATCCACGGTAGCGGAGCTGCTCGACCTATCGAGCCATCAGCTCTCTGAATTAATCAATACTCAACATAGTTGTAGCTTTCCTAAATTTGTACGCCAACATCGCATAGCCGCGGCTAAACAACTGTTAATTTCAGAATCCAGCGCGTCAGTGCTATCAATCAGCATGATGATCGGCTTTAAATCACAATCGAGCTTCTACACCGCGTTTAAAGAAATTACCGGTGTGTCACCGGCAAGTTATCGTAAGAAAATGATTTAAACATCGCTAATTACTCCGATTCTATAAACCAGTAAAAGTATAAGCTATTGATCTAATTAGATTTAATATTTTTTAGTTCAAAAACTATAGAGTAAGAAGTTTCGCACAGCACGACAGCTTAATGTGGGCCCTCACACAACGGAGGACACATGAAAGCGATTCAGCATTCCCATCCAAACCACTACAACAACCCTCGAATCGACCGAGAAGTGCCACTTGGCAATGCCATAAGCGGCACTGTTTACCTAGATATAGGCAAAACCATTTGGGTCACCTCAATGTTGTTTATTGGAACCATCGGCAGCTTGGTGACGGCCAGCGTCGGTGCCATATTATTGTTTATAAGTTTCACCGCTTTGACGCTACTATTCGGGCACTCGCTTGGCATGCATAGACGCTTCATTCACCGAAGCTACGCTTGCCCGAAATGGATGGAGTATTTGTTCGTTCACCTAGGCTCCATTGTCGGCTTAGCGGGGCCCTTCGGCATGCTCAAAACCCATGATATGCGCGACTGGGCACAACGACAGAATCAATGTCACGACTACTTCTCTCACGCCAGTGTTTGGTACAAAGATGCTTATTGGCAGATATTGCACAGCATCAAGCTCGACACTCCGCCACCTTTTGAGCCTGAACGCGAGATAGTCGATGATCCGATATATCAATGGATGGAAGCGCATTGGATGCTGCAACAACTACCTTGGGCGATTCTGTTCTTTGCGGTCGGTGGCTGGGGTTGGGTTTGTTGGGGAATCGCATCTCGCGTTAGCGTCAGCATTATTGGGCATTGGCTAATCGGTTACTTCGCTCACAACCGGGGACACCGAGACTGGCACGTGGAAGGTGCTGCGGTACAAGGCCACAATATCAAATGGACTGCGCTATTAACCATGGGCGAATGCTGGCACAACAACCATCATGCCTTTCCGGCTTCTGCCAAGTTGGGTATAGAACAAGGCCAGTGGGATCCAGGTTGGTGGACGCTTATCGCTCTAGAAAAGCTAGGTCTAGTTAGAGACGTGGTCACCCCTGAGAAAACTCAAGCCCGAGACGAGCTGGTTCGGCTTTAAAAATTCACCGTTACCTTGGAGTAAAAACATGAATGCCATAGTTAAACTCAGCACAGTTGAACCCAACACAGCTGAACCCGCCATTGTTAAACTTAAGACAAAGCCGCTACGCAAAGCTACCGTGTTAGTGCTCGGCGGCTACGGGTTTATCGGTCGACATATAGTGATGCAACTTGAACGCCTAGGTGCACAGGTATTAATTGGTACGCGACGTCAAACGTGTGCCTTGAGCCCAGACAATCAGAGAACCATAGAACTGCATAGGCTCCGCCAGCATCCAGGTTGGCAGCGACAGCTTGAGCACGTCGACGTGGTGATTAACGCCGTTGGTATTTTGCGACAGCGCTGGGGTGAGACTTATGAGAAAATTCATCACCACGCGGTAGCTGAATTGGCAGAGGCGTGCAAACAACGAAACATACGCGTAATACACATCTCAGCTTTGGGGCTAAACAATCAAGTTAAGAGTCGATTTCTAAGCAGCAAACTACGTGGTGAACAAGCGTTAGTAAAAAGTGGCGCAGATTGGCATTTGGTTAGACCATCACTAGTCGATGGCGAGGGAGGTTACGGTGCGAAATGGTTTAGAAGATTAGCAAAATGGCCTGTCCACTTTATCCCTAGCAACGCCAACGGCGTGATGGCCCCGATTGCGGCGGTAGATTTGGCCAAGGCGGTCGCGCTTATCGCCTTGCAGAAAACTGAGCAACAGAACAAATTATTGATCAGCGCAACTGACAGAATCTACGAGTTAGGTGGCGCGCGCACTATGAGCCTAAGGCATTATCTTCTAGGCCTTGCTCCAGCCGCTAACACTGGTGGGCAACGCCCAGTGGCATGCATTAAAATTCCTGGATTACTGGCACGAATAGTTAGCCATATATGCGATGTATTACACGTTACACCGTTTTCTTTTGGTCATTATGAGTTACTAAAACGCGATAATTTACCAAATAAAAATCGTTTACAGGAATTGCTAATTAAGTGGGGTAGGTATGATCGGCGGAAGGCAACTGTAAAAGAAATCGCCGTAATCAACTGATTTTATCTGGTTCAGATTAGTGCAATGCTAAATATGCCTGTACGAGTAATTTTTGCTTAGTGAAATTTAAGACCGTAAATCACTCTTGATTGACGATTAAGTCTTAACAAGGCTGTCCTTCTATCATTACTCTTTCTCGAAAAAACGTTCAATTCTAATTTCGAAGAACTCTATTAGAAGGCCGTTAATTTTCGCTAGCTGAGGTCAGGTACCTGATTTACGATCCCATCTAAAAGCAATCATAGTCAAACTTTTATGCATCCAATATATTGCGGCTACAATTAAGTTATGTAGTGGAAAGAACTAAAAAATTAGGAAGACCACCATTTAAAGACGGATATACTGCATATATGCCGCGTATTAGAGTTACACCCGAAAAACTAAAGACGTACAAAGAAGTCGCAAAAACTGAAGATATTAGTTTTTCAGCTTGGGCTCGTCATACGTCAGATTCGAAATTAAACCACTAGAATGGATGTGTCAGTGTTAGATGAGCAATAAACATCAGAATGATAATACGAGTACATCAGTTCCAGAGTTTTTGATAGCAATAACTATCGTCTACCCTTTGGCAGCTATAGCTCTTCTATTTATTCATCCGGTCAACAGTCTTATCGTTAAATGTAAAACCATTGTCATATGATT
>JAESTB010000080.1 GCA_016763815.1 Arenicella sp. | reverse complement strand
CCGCCACCGCCGCCACTTCCGACGTCAGAGTCAACCGGCCCACTGCCACCTCGAGTGCCACATCCATGGCGGACTTTACCAGGAGCTAAGCCCCGACCACTGGTGCCAAAAGACCCCCCTGCGCCGCCACGGCCAATTAAACCACCGTTACCAACCCCAGAGCCACCGCCGCCACCGCCGGCAACCACAAGTACTTCTTCTCCTCGCACGCGGATGGCGCCGCTGGCACCTCCTCCACCGCCGCCACCGCCTGCTTTCCCTGGAGCAGCGGTTCCACCTTCAAAGCCCGAAGTAGAACCGCCACCTTGCCCACCGTCTGGTAAGCTACCATCCTCACCCCTAACACCAACAAAGATTTCCAGCGTCTCCCCTGGAGATACCTTAATATTTGATACAGCCGTTCCTCCTTCGCCAGCGTTGTTAAGAAGCACCCCGAAGCCGTTTCCGGATCCACCGGATGCGCCTATAGCAAAAATTCGCAACTCAGTAACGCCGACGGGAACCACAAAGTGATCGTTGCTAGCGTAGGTTGCTGTTTGTCTACCAACCTCACGCTGAACATTGGCTTCGTTTATGAGCGCTGCGCCGCACAACATCTCAATGTCTCGCTCCGTCTTGTTAAATTGTTGTTTCACGTTATGACCCGTGTTCTTATCAGCATGAGATTATTCTAAGCAGAGTGTCTAAAACTGTCTGTAGCACAAATGGACTAGAGCCTTAAGGAGCTAAGCTGTATAGTTTGCGTCAGAACTAACCTTTCGCTGAAAACCATGAAAAACAAACACATAATGATTGTCGATGACCACGCGTTATTTCGTACGGGCATGAAAATGATATTGATGCAGGTTGGCGAAGCCGCGGGTATTTCAGAAGCGTGTTCAATCAAAGAAGCATTTGATTTTAGCGAATCGGGAGTCGACGTTATTTTACTGGACATCCATATGCCGGGTTTAAACGGTATCGCTGGCATCAAACCGATTCGTGACAAGTTTTTCAAAGTACCGATCATTGTTCTATCAGCGAGTAGCGATATTAATGACATGCAAAAAGCCAAGCAACTCGGCGCCTCCGGCTTCATCAACAAAGCGTCTTTAGCCGAAGAGATGGTGAGTTCGATTAGCCGCGTGCTTGAGGGCAAGACATGCTTTCCTGATGACCTTAACTCAAGAGAGTACAGCCCAAAGGCCAGTTTAGGCAATGCGCTGACGCCGCGACAAATTGAGGTACTGATCTACCTCTGTGAAGGAAAATCAAACAAACTGATTGCACGTGAGCTAGAGATGTCAGAAAACACAGTAAGAGTGCATGTGTCTGCGATTCTTTCTACGCTTGGTGCGGTAAATCGATCTGAAGCAATATTAATCGCCCAAAGAGAGGGCATTACTAGTTAGATGGCCCTGCTTAGACTCGCTACTAACTAACAATGGTACTAGCTAACCATAGTAGAGACAAATTTAGCCTATGATGTTCTTGCTACCCAAACCGCCAAGCGACGTAATTCTTTCACAAGAGCTTAAGCTCGCTGGTCGAAATTATTTGCCCGGCACAATTTTATACACCACCACCTGTGGTTTGGCGGCCTATTGGTCATCAATAGATATCGCCAGCACGCGCGCGATGGCCTTAGTAATTGCGCTAAGCGTGTTAGCCGCAATTTGCTGTGCGCTGTACTATAGACGTCGCAACACATTTGGTGATAACCCACGCTTAGATCTGATTAAGCTATTGTTATTGGTGGCGATCCCAAGCCTCAACTACACTTACTTAATTTACCACTTTGTACCTATTATCTCGTACGAGGCGGTTATGACTCTCACCGCCATGACACTCGGTCTGGCCGCGGGCGGGGTAACCCTGACATCACCGATGCTGCCGGCTTTCTATACCATGACTTATCCGAGTCTAATGGTGCTTGTAGTAAGCCTATATCACCGCCCCGAGGGTATCTTTTTTGGCCTCGCAATCGGTTGTTTTGGAATGACTCTTGGGCTGACTTGGTTCGCCATCACTATGGCCAGCACGATTAGGCGGTCAATTGAAATTGCTTTCCAAAACGACGCATTGGTTAACAAACTACGAACCGCGTTAAACCAAACTGACGAAGCTAATCGTGCGAAATCCGTGTTCCTAGCATCAGCAAGCCATGATTTACGGCAACCGCTGCACGCACTAGGCTTATTAACGGAAACCTTAGGTGGTACCAAGCTAGACGACCAACAAAACGATATTCAATCACACATGATGTCGGCAGTCGACTCAACGCGCAGCATGTTAGATTCTCTGCTGAACATTTCAAAACTAGATGCAGGCGCCATTATGTCTACGCCTAAGCCTTTCCTAGTTCAATCGATGTTTTACAAGCTTGAGGATGAGCTCGCGCCGATTGCCGACGAGAACCAGCTGATTTACCGTACTCGTGAAACCATCGCCGCCGCCTATTCAGACCCGATGATAGTTGAATTGATATTACGTAACTTAATCGCCAATGCGATTCGCTATACCGATAAAGGCGGGATATTAGTCGGCTGCAGGCCGCGTGGTAGTAGCCATCTGTCAATTGAAGTTTGGGATACTGGCGTCGGAATACCGGAAGACAAAATTGAAGACATGTTCCGAGAGTTTCAACAACTTGAAAACCCTGAGCGTGACGCGCAGAAAGGCTTCGGACTTGGCTTGGCCATCGCGCAAGGCTTAGCTGAAACGCTAGACACCAAGATAAAAGTTCAATCGATTCTGGGGCGAGGTTCAGTCTTTAGGTTTGAATTGCCCCGTTCAACCGCATCGGTAATTGAAGACCTTCCGATCGATTCGAACATCACCGAATTTGATGGGCAAAAAGTGATCGTAATCGACGACGACGAACGCGTTAGGCTCTCTATGCATAGCCTTATGGAAAGTTGGGGCTGCCGCTGCATCAGTGCCGAATCTGCCGAAGAGGCCCTAGCGCAAACATCGGATAGCGACATCGACCTCTTGTTGGTCGACTATAGGCTACGCGAGGGGAAAACCGGCCGAGACGCGATAGAAGCTATCCGCGCCCACATAGGAAAGCAGGTACCCGCCATTATTATCACCGGTGATACGGCCTCCAATCGCATTACGGAAGCTCGGTCTTCAGACGCCCTATTGCTACACAAGCCCGCGTCAACCAGTCAACTAAGGCGCATAATGGCGTCAATGCTCAGCGATTCAGAGCATGTCAATATCGACTAAGAAAATCCATCGCTGATGTTTGGCCGCCGCTCAATTTAACCCAGACCAGCTTGCCAATCTTATTGCCGCTGCGCTAGTTCCAGTTCAGCTAACATTGATTTTCTAATAACGGCCACAGGCGCATTGCCATAACTTAAGAATTTATTATGGAATGTGCGCAAATCAAAGCGATCACCAATCTTCTGTTTTAACTCTTCTCGAAACGCATAAATCTCAGAGTAACCTGAAAAATAGCTGGTTAGCTGTACCTGAGAAATGGTCGCTCTGCGCCACTTACCTTCGGCCTCAGTGCGTTCTTGAAACGCTTCGTTCATCAACATATCAAGTGCTGCATCACGCTCCATACCCAACACTTGAATGCCGTAGTCGAGTATCGTGTTCACCACCACTCGTAAGTTCCACTTACTATACATGAGCCACATCTCCGGCTCATTGTCGCCATATCCATTCTCAAGCATCATGCGCTCTGAATACACCGCCCAACCTTCGACCATTGCGCCGTTTGCAAAAATCGACTTAATTTTACTGGGACTCTTATTGGCGTGCATCAACTGCGTATAGTGGCCGGGTATCGCTTCGTGGATATTCAATATCTGCAATATCCAATGATTATATTCACGCAGGTAACTCTCAGCCTGCTGGTCGGTATAATCGTCAAGCGGCGAAATATTGTAGTAGGTGTTCGCGGTGGCGTCATAGGGGCCTGGCGCATTTACCGAGGCTCCAGCGAATCCCCTTTGGTACTCCGGCGTTAAGCGCACCACAAGAGGTCTTGTCGGGTCAGAGTCGAGTAGCTCGTTATCATCCATATATTTTTGAATGATAGGCATCTGCCGACGAATCTCATTTACAAACTGATCGCGCGCAACATGTTTTTGTGAGAGGTGATCGATCATCTGCTTAACCGCTACTAGCCTATCGTCAGATATTGGCTGGTCTTGAAAGTACGTTGGCCAAAGCTCCTCAGTGATACCAATCATCTCCTTGTGTAGTTTACCCTTGGCACTCAGAGCCAAGTTATAGAGTTCTTTAGCGGTATAGTTAGATTCGATATCGTATTTAAATTTTTTCTCGTATAACTCAGCGCCAATACGAAAATTTCGAGCTTTGCCGTTTTCCTTTAGCTCTGCCTGCTTAGTTTCTAACCACACGATATACGACTTCACCGCAGTCGCGGCCTCATTTAAACCGACCGTCAATTGCTCAGACAGCGGCCCCTCAAGCTCGCTTTCCTGCATTTTTTCTGGTATCAGATTTTTGAACATTTTTAGCGTTCCAGAACTCTGTTGAATCGCTAAACTAAGATGTTCTAAAGTCGGAGATTTGAGATTATTTATCGCCGCCTGATAATACTCTGGCACCGATTTAAGGCGACGAGATATTGCCTGCAAACGTTCAGTAAGCGGTTTATAGTCGGTGTTTAAGATTACACCAAACGCCCCCGCAGGATTATATTGGGCCGGGTTCCATTCATAAGCACGATAGACGTCGATGTACCAAATCTGGGCGCGCAGTCGCCCTTCAATAATGGCTAGGTCTGTCGCGTTTGATGCGTTCAATTGATTGGCATCAAATTGTTTTAACGCTTGCAACTCAGTAGCATAAAACTCTCGCTGCAAAGCTCGATGCTCGCCATTGGGTACCACTAAGATATCGTCGTATTGATAAAACCCAACGTACACAGCAAAACTAGGATCTAACTCCCATGTCTTATTCAAAAGATTCTCTTTGAACGCATCAAAACCTTGGTTTTGATCTGATAGGGTCTCAATCACCGGAACATCAACTGGAGCACCTACATCTCGTGCACCTACCTCTGCCCCGTTAAGGTTGTCAGTTTTAGGTTCAGGCGCTTCAGCGCACGACGCCCCGAGAACGAGAAATAGACTCGCTACAATCAACTTAAGCTTCACAATAACACTCCAATGGAATTAGACCATTCGACTATAAACAAATTAATGATTCAGCTCCACTGTTAGCTAAATTCTTGACAAAAGTATCGTTACCGTCGAGATCGACTCAAGTACGCTGTTTTAGCTGATCCTAAATAACGCTCCAAATAGCTTGCTTCATTGCCGTCGTTTTATACAATAAGCCAATCAATTTATAACAGCGTTATTGTGAGCTGTTATAGCCACAAATGACCTGCGGGAACCACTAATGTCACAGCCATATCAACATTTACTCGAACCACTCGACCTTGGTTTTACCACTCTCAAAAACCGAGTATTAATGGGTTCTATGCATACCGGTCTTGAAGATAAGGCCAAAGATTTTCCAAAGTTAGCGGCCTATTTTGCAGAGCGCGCCCGAGGCGGCGTGGGCCTAATGGTAACCGGCGGCTTCGCACCTAATGTCGAAGGCTGGCTGTCACCCTTTGGAAGCAAGCTGAGTAAAAAATCTGAAGTTAAAAGGCACTTACAGGTAACTGAAGCAGTTCACCGCGAGGGCGGCAAAATCTGCTTGCAGATTCTTCACGCTGGCCGCTACGGCTATAGCCCACTTTGTGTCTCGGCTTCAAATGTAAAATCGCCAATCTCCCCGTTTAAACCCCGAGCCCTAAGCACTAAAGGGGTTTACCGAACCATCAAGGACTACGCCAACTCAGCGGAGCTGGCGCAACAAGCGGGCTATGATGGCATTGAAATCATGGGCTCTGAAGGCTACTTCATTAACCAGTTTCTTGTCACACATACCAACAAGCGCACTGACGAATGGGGCGGCCCATTTGAGAATCGGATGCGCCTACCGGTCGAAATTGTCGAAGCGGTACGTGAACGGGTTGGGCCTAACTTTATTATTATTTACCGACTCTCAATGCTCGATCTAATCGAGCAAGGCAGCAGTTGGGATGAAGTAGTTCAACTTGGTAAGGCGATCGAAGCCGCCGGTGCGACTATCATTAATACAGGCATCGGTTGGCATGAAGCTCGGGTACCGACCATCTCCACCAATGTGCCACGCGCAGCCTTCAGCTGGATAACTGGCCGCATGCAAGACCATGTCTCTATTCCAGTGATAGCGACTAATAGAATTAACGACCCTCAAGTAGCCAACGATATCATCGCCAAGGGTGAAGCCGATATGGTGTCGATG
>JAESTB010000079.1 GCA_016763815.1 Arenicella sp. | reverse complement strand
TTTGTTACTGCGGCTAAGTTGGGTGCTTCTCCATCAAAAGCACAATTGTTTATATACTCAATTGACTCTCTTGATATCAGCCAAAATACCTTAATCAATCAACTTCCATTAGGGGCGAGTTTTGCAAAAGGTTTAGATGTCGAAAATAATCAAGCGGTTGTTGCTATCGCCGAGAAAGGCATTGGTATTGTTGATGCATTTCTTCACAGCAAGTTGTATTTATCCGACAGTCTGGCATTGCCAGGCAACAAACCAGCATTAGATGTAGTCAAAATTGGAAACCTTACGCCGTCACCATCACGCTTTGCCGTGGTTGGTGGGATATTTGATCTGGTAAAAAATAAGTTGATTGACGCCGAAGTCGTTGGCGCCGGAGGATTCCACATAGTTGAGCAATCGGCGACTGATGGATTGAAAATCATTTCTTCTGTCGACATACCGGCAAGCAAAGTGCTGGTTGATTCCGTAAATATTGCCAAACCAACTTCGCATTATGCTTATCTGTCTGCTGGAGATTTAGGCGTCGTAATTATAGATATCCAAGATGTTTATAAGCCTCGAATTATTCACCGAATTCATACATCCAGCTTTGACATATCAATCTATGGGAATATTTTATATGTCGCTCAAGGTGCCGCTGGTATTACCAGTTACGATATTACTAACCCGCATGAGCCAATTAAAATCAACAGCTATGCGGCCTTTGATGGGGCACCAATCTATACAGTTTTAGCAACCCCTTATTCAGTATTAGGCGGAGGAGTAGGTGTTATTCAGGAAACACCTGACGCAAACCTCAAACTTCATGGTTATGATCCAGCTTCTGGAGTGCTAGATTTAGATGCAAATGGTGATCTGAAAATACGCTTGAAATTCAACAAAGCGATTGATCAATTCCCAGGAAATACAAATTATTTTTCAGTATTCAATGAATCAGGAAACCCGATTCCTATTAATGTTGAAATCTCCAATAACGATGCTCTTATTTACCTAACAGCACCAGAGTCATTACAATTTAATGAACGCCTTACAGTTGAAATTAATGCGGGTTTAGTCGCTAGTAAGCCAATTATTCAAAATGGCGTGCAGATTAATATTGAGCTCTATAGCCTTGGTGCCGCGCATAAGTTTGAATTGCTCTTCAGAGGTAAGCGCACAGATAGCGTATTGATTGACTCAGTGGTTCCTCGCCGCATTGGTATCAATAAACCTGAAAATATTACGATTTCGGGCTTTGGCATTCCAGACGACCTTACTAGAGTTCGCAGTTTTGTCGGTGATTCGGAACTAACAATTACTGAAATTGAACAAAATTCCGAGGATCAACGAATCGCAATCATCCAAGCCCAGGTACCCGCTATTGCGGCTAGTGGGCAATACGACGTAAGCGTTTTAGTCGAAAATGATGGTGTTTGGGAAACGGCAAAACTGTACGGGGCTGTTCAAGTGGACGATCCTATTCAGTTTGACTCTCTTACCCCAAGTTGGGGGCCTTTGTCCGGAGGTACTACAGTCACTATCTATGGTCGTGGCTTTGAACCTGGCAATACTGTAATGGAAGGCCTAACAATAGAAATTGGCTCGCAGCCAGTTAGAAATATAAACGTGCTATCAAGCACTGAGATTGAAGTTATTACGGCTCGAGGTGTAAGTGGTCGCAACACTGTTTACGGCCGTGACCGATATGACAATCATGCCGTTCTTGAGAATGACAAAGGCTTTGGTTTTGGAATGAACCACTTATCTACTATCAGAGCATCTTTAGTTAACCCGGTAGATGTTGTCATCGACCAAGAATCAGGGGTGGCTGCCGTCGCCACAGGCTACTTTAGTGACTTCATATTTGACGATGTCTTTCGTCAACCGATTCTAAATGATTCCATGCTTGCGGCCACATTTGATATTCAAAATCCAACGGCACCGTTGCTTGTTGGTGGTGTTCCGACCTTGCCAAGTGGTTCACAAGGGCAGGCAGAAATAGCCCGATATATCCGCAAGTCAGAGTTAACCACCAAGCTATTAGAGAATCAGCACCTGATCGATAAGCCGCCGTTAAACGATGAAGAACAGGAAGAGCTTGATAGCTTAAGCGAAACAGATTTGGCCTTCTCCGTGGATTCGCTCAGACTCAAATCAGTTGTTGAGGAGGAAGACGGCGTTCAACGTAAGCGTTTATATGTAGCCGCAGGTAATGCAGGCATTTCACGGCTTAATTTTGATGAGCAAAATGGATTGCAAACCATAAACCGCGTCGCTACTAATGATATCGTTCGTGACTTAGAAAAAATAGGCTATAGCCTATACGCAACTTCTGCCAGTGGAGTGTCGTCTGATGTTAAACCACCCGATAGTTGTAGTGCGATTTCAGCAGATGCTGCGAGTACCGGTTTTATGGAGTTGAGTTACATTGATCCTAATGACCCAATCACCATCGATTCGGCCCTAAATCATAGCGGCGGGAATGTGTTGTTCTATAGTCAAGACTGGCTATTTAATGGTGGTAATTCATCGACTGCGCTTTGGGGCGGCCCTTGTCCACCTACTTGGATAAAAGAAACGGCCTCGATCGCTGGTGAATCTGATGCAGACCATATCGTTGCAATAAATGTGTTCGATCCACTTCTGACTAAATCATTTAGTTTTAATTCAACCGTTTATGACATTGCAAGCTATGGCGATTTCCTGATTGCGGCCTTAGGTAATTCAGGCATTGAGATAATTAATCGGCACACTCCTGAAGTAAGAACAAGCATAGATTTAGATGCCTTGCAGGCCGAGCATAGTAGTGCAAGACGGCTAAAAGTAATTGGTAACCTACTGTTTGTAAGTGCCAATAACGCGGGAGTGATTGTGCTCGATATGAGTGCACCATTGGCTCCTAAGGTTGTCTCAGCCGGCAACAATGAGAGTGCAGAATCTCTTGATGTCTACAGAGATCGAATTATCGTTGGTGCGAATCGATCTGGACTGCGAACCCTACAACTGCCTGCTTCATTTGTAATGTCGTCATCGATCTCAGAAGGGCAGTACATAGCATCCAATGAGACCTATCAAATAATATTTAATGAAGCCGTTGCCATCGACTCGGTCTTGAAAAGCGGCACGGTAGACGTAACTCGATTAGACAGCAATGAAATCGTGAGCGCTGTCGTTGAGGCCGTGGATATTACTGGTAGTAGTGCGCGAACCTTTAATATTGACTTTGAACGTGTCGAGGGTGTTCAATACAACGTTGCCATTGATGGTGTTCGCAATTTGCGAGGCACTGGTCAACTGGCGCCGTTCACGCAAACAATAGTCCAAGCTCAGGTTGATGCACTTCGCCCAATAATAACGGGAATTGATGACAATCTGTATCACCGCGGCGATCAAGAAATTATCACCATTCATGGGCAAAATTTTAGACCAGAAATTGTGTTGCTGGTTGATCAATATACAGTATCAACCACATGGTTAGATGAGAATACAATTCAAATACCAGCGTCTGCCTTGGATATTCTGCCTCTGGACATAGGCACACATCATATTCGTTTGCGTGATTCTGAATTAGAAGTTCAAGCGCCAGGCGCAATTATTATCGGCGCAGAGTTACTCGGTTCTCAATTTTCATTATCCCGAGAAACGGCAACCACCAAGGGCGGTCACGACATTCGTATTACAGCATCAAAGGATGTAATTTTACCTGGTTCAAAGGTTATTATGCGTTCTGATACTGGTTTAGAAATTCGTTCAGAAGTTAACGATCTTGGTTTTAATATTGTAGATCTTCATGATGACGTTAAAACGCTAAATGAGTTTACATTTCGAGTTCCTGGCATCGTTATTCCAGAACGATATAAGGTCTATCTCTATATTGCCGGTGAAGAAGTTCACGTAGGCAATATTTCGTATTCGTTGAAGAACGGATTGGGGATAGAG
>JAESTB010000078.1 GCA_016763815.1 Arenicella sp. | reverse complement strand
TGTTTTTGATTTTTGTTTTGCCTAGGACTTTTCGAACGCCTGGAAAATCGAGCCCTTCCAACACATTGTGTTTCATTGTATAACTGCGCAATATCTCGAGGACTAGGAAATTGGCCTCAACAACTTAGAATCGCAAACAAAAACCTCACAAACCAAAAGCGCTAGAAAAAAGTGCAGCCAATGGCCGCATCATAGAAATAACCATGATTAGCCTTGAGGCGAAGAGGCAAATATTGAATTAGATGTTCATGAGGTAGTACGCCTCGTGCGTCAAAATTTTTCCATCCTTGTCAATAATTAGTTTGCAGTTAATTAAGTAAGATCGGCCAAGGTTCTGCAATCTTACCGTCTCGAATAGGCCAAAGATCGCCAAATTGCAGAAATACAAATTCACTTTGATGTGGACGTAAGAAAATGTAATCGTCCACATCGAGCTCGACCTTACTCGAACCGTTAACTATTTGTTGGTTAGTACTTTGGCCATATAAGTCATTTGCTTGTAGGCCTCTGGGCTCAATATAATTTGCCATCCACTTGCCACCATAGATGAAAAATGTGTTTTGCTTATTTATGTCCCATTTTGCCATCATATTCGCGGCAAATTCGATACCGGGTATTTTAGTGCCCACGAGTTTTTTCAATACTGGAGTTGCGATAAAACTGGCTGGCTGAAATTCCGCTAATGTAGGAATATCGAAATCTGTTGGCATCACTAAACAAGATCCTGCAGCAAGTTCATTGGCGATCGTGTCCTGCTTATGCATAGCAATGGTCGGACTACCTGCCCCGTTAAGGCACAATGATTCGATCTTTATATCAGGATAATGTTGTTTAACATTATCAACAAACATTCGATATACATTTTGTGATTTATCATACGCGGCTTGCTTACTACTAATAAGTTTGGGTAATTTGACTACGTGAGGGTCATAGCCCATAAAACCGCTAAATTCTAAGTATTGCGGGTTGGCTGAGATTAATTTCATGGCTTGGTCGAAAGTCGATATAGAAGTAAGACCACCCCGATGCAGACCGACATCAATCTCAAAATTAATCTTGAGCTTCACGCCCAATTTCTTTGCCATTTGTAGGTACTGCTGCAACCGTAATTGCGAATCGATCAACCATTGTAGTTGGTGACTAGGAGAGAACTCTGATTGAGCATTCAAGTTTTCGTAGAATAACTCAGCGGCCGCTACTGGCATCGGTTTACCAAGTAATACATCACTCTTAGGAAATTTATCCGCTATGTGATTCAAAAAGGGTTGATGAAAAACCATTAGTCTATTCGTGTCAGCTGACTGCATAGCGTAGGCCAATAAATTGGGGCACGGCAATGACTTAACTACTAAGCGGAAATCACATACGGGATTAATCAAACCCTTTATGGCGGCAATATTTTGATCAAGCGCATCCAAATCGACTAATAGGCTAGGCTTTGATTGGCCATGCAGTTTCAGTTCTTGATTCAGACTCTCAAATAAGGAGAATAGGAAGACCCCGCGTTTTTTGGTTTTAGTAATACTAATGCTGCCACTGCAGCGGCGACCGAGCTTAATATAAAATTTCGTCTTTTCATTTATAATTCAATCCGCACTAGCTCACAAACAAGGCATTAAGGTGCTTGTTTAGAAAAAGATTTCTAGAATCCATTTGCTGACGCACATCTTTGAAGTTTTGCCACTTTGGGTAAAGCTTCGCCAAACTATCAGCATTCAAAGTATGTATTTTTCCCCAATGTGGACGTCCGGAATATTTCCAAAATATGGGTTCTACTGCGGCAAAATAATTCTTGTAGTCGCGGCCTTGGAAATTATGACAACTGATTGAACAACTATCTCTTTGGTAGAACGGACTCAACCAAACATCGTCTCCTTTGATATACCTGAGCTCGAGTGGAAACACGACATCAATATTGAGTTCAGCTATTTTAGCCATAACTTCTTTCACACATTCCAAGCCCTTTTCTGCGGGAACGGAATACTCCATTTCATTAAAACGCATGTTCCGAAGATTGCCAAATATGCCATAACTGCGATCAATGCGCACGCTCTCTTCAACGGAATTCAAGCCCATATTAATGATCCAACTTTTCAACCACGGCATTGCGTCTGTCCATTTCACAACCTGGCGAAATGCCTCATCCCTTTCCTCACCCTGCTCAATGTTCAGTTGCGTAGTACCTTGCGCCTTTTCAGTGGTTTCATTAATTAATAACACAACAATGTAGTCGCCGTGAGGAAATGGAAAGAGTTCAAAATGACGGTTATCATCGCGAAGTTGCTCGGCGTATTCAAAGGCTTCGGAACTGCGCAATACGTAACTCTCTTCTTTAAGTAGGTACTTTTCTCGTGCCTGCATTCTTACTTTAGTAACCACGCCCAGCACGCCCAAATTATTGCAGGCCGCATAAAACAAATCGCTGTTTTGTTCTGCACTGCAACGGTGCTTCTCGCCATTGCTATCCAATAACTCTAACGCCACCACATCCGACGACATAGAACCTAAGTGATTCCCAGTGCCATGAGTCGAAGTCGCAATCGCACCTGCTAAGCTTTGGGTATCTATATCGGGCATATTTATCAACCCTAGGCCTTTGTCCCACAATGGTTCACCAATTTTTGAAAGCAGGGTTCCAGCTTGTATATCTACCTGTTTGGATACTTTGTCGACATTACTGATCCCTCTTAAGCGAGCCAGCGATATCAGAGTTTCGTCTGTTGGTACCAATGGGCTAAAACTATGCCCGGCACCTACGCAACGAATTGACTGTTTGGCACCTTTGATTAGATCAACCAGCTCCGCTTCACTGCGTGGTACTTTTTTAAGAGTCGGTTGCGACTTCTGATTGCCTGACCAATTGCTCCATGGCAAAACTCGTCGACCATCAAGACCAATGATTCCAGGCTTCTTGGTTTTCGCCGACGCTGGCTTTGGGGCCACTTGCTGCTGGTCGCACGCGGATAATGTGCCGACGGTTCCAATGGATAGGGCTGCGCCCTTTAGCAGGTCTCGTCGGTCCAACTTAAATTTTGAGTACATACTGGGCCTTATTCTGCTTTAGACATATAACGCACCAAGTCTTCCATGTCTTCATAAGTGCATTCCATACAGCTACCCATGGCCGGCATATTACCAAATCCTTCGATAGCTGAACTTACTACAACATCCAAACCTCGCTGGAGCCTATTGCTCCATATTGAATTGTCAAAGGCCCTTGGGGCTTCGCTGCCCAGTGCCGTATGGCAAGCCTGACAATAGGTCTCGTAAAGCTCTACTGTGTATTCATCCTGAGCATACAAGCCCTGATTAAAGAGTAAGCTAATCATTGGTATTAGATATTTCATAAACACTATTCTACACATAAGATTGTCGATCTTACTAAACCCACAGATATTGAGAATAACAAAACCGACAAGTGTTCAACGCCCATACAAAGGCGTGATTATTAATTCAACCAATTGACTCAGCCAACAGTGAACTTCCTAGACGTACCTTTATAGGAGCGAACTTTGCCATCCCAAAAGTTTTTCCAATTGCCA
>JAESTB010000077.1 GCA_016763815.1 Arenicella sp. | reverse complement strand
TAAATTTTCAGTGGTACGAGGAGGACTTGATTGCTGCATACGGCAAATCTAGATTTAATACCCTGACTAATTTGCTCAGTGAAATAAGGGACAAACCTAAAACTGTACGTGGAGCTGTTGTGCGCGGATCAGCCGGCCACATAATGGCAAAGCTATTGCTTGAGGTGAATGGTATACCCCAAGAGAACCTTAACCTGGTGACCTATAACAGTGGCGGTTTAGCACGTGCTGCGGTTGCTGGTGGTGTGGTTGACTTCATCGTTATTAGCGCCGAAGGAACACGCGGTATTAGCGAGTATATAAAACCGCTTGCTATCGTCAGCGAGCGACGAAACCCAGACTGGGATGCGCCTACAATAAACCAGGCGTTGGCACCTTTGAATGCAACTACGCCAGTGTTACCGGGTTCGATACGAGGTTTTGCTACCACCGCCAAGTTTAAACAAGACCATCCGCAGCGTTTTGCCAGACTAGTTAAAGGAATTCAATTGGCATTAAACGACCCTGAGTTACAAGCATTGTTGGATCGAAGTAACATCGGTCGTCGTTGGGTAGGACCAGAGAAGGCTGAGCAAACAATGTCGACGACTTTCGAGTACTTTAAAAATTATTCTTATCTATTAAAAATACAATGAGTTCTGAATCGGCAGTAAAAAATAAAGGTCGATTCAGCGGTGAGCGTCTCGCCGACCTTTGTGTGTTATTAGTCTTAGTTGTATTTGTAGCCTGGTATTTGCTGGATACCTACACAGCGTCTACGCATATTATGAATTTGATCCTGGTGCTACCACTGGCCGTATTGGTGCTCATCCTATGCGCCACTGAACTGCTTACACAACTTAAGAAGCCGCTTACCACAGCGCTAGGCGTTGCCGATGAAAAAGAATCGTTCCTTAGCGTAGCGCCGGTTATGGCGTTATTTACGGCCTATGTACTAAGTTTGCATTGGCTAGGGTTTGACGTGGGCACCTTTGCGTTCATCGCTCTATTTCTGTGGCTACATGGCGAAAAACGTATTGTTTGGGTGCTTGCCTACAGCTTAGCGTTCTCGATTTTGGTCGCACTGTTCTTCTCAAAGATGCTGCCTTATCCAATGCCGATGTTGCTTTTTCCGTCTGGCTATTAGTCAGCGGCACTCTATTAGTCAACGACACTCGAGATAGAAAATAATGATCGATTTAGCCGCACTGCAATCAGGCATTAATTTACTTTTCTCTGACTACACAGTTTGGGCGGTAGTCGTGCCAGGCATTCTAATTGGCCTTATGTTTGGAGCAATACCTGGATTACAAATATCCATGGCGATGGCCATCTTTCTGCCAATAACCTTGTATATGAGTTTTACTCATGCCATGTTGTTTCTAACCGCTATTTTTACCGGCGGCAGCTTCGGTGGCAGTATTCCCGCGATTTTGATGAATATTCCTGGCACCTCGTCGGCCATTGCAACAACTTTTGACGGTTATCCAATGGCACGTAAGGGCAGGCACAACCATGCTCTTGGTATCGCCCTAGGTGCCTCGTGTATCGGCGTTATTATCGGCTACGCAATATTGTTTGTCTTGATAAAGTCGATTTCGGAAGTAGTGCTGAAGATTGGACCAGCGGAAATGGCAATCGTGATTTTGTGGGGCATCACCTTAATTGCGAGCTTGAGTGGGACTAATATTATTAAAGGCATGATAGCGGGGCTAATCGGCTTGATGGTTGGAACTATCGGCTATAGTGAAGTTGGAGTGACCAGAGGAACCATGGGAAGTGACTACTTATTGGATGGCATACCGGTAATTCCCGCGATGATGGGCATGTTTGCTGCTTCCGAGCTGTTTAAACTGGTAAATACTGATTACCTGGTTGAAGACAGCAGCGCGCGAACCGTTAGCGTTGGCGAAATCTTTGCCGGTTTTAAGAGTTCGGTACTTTACCCGTGGGTGATCATACGTGGCAGTTTGATTGGTATTTTTATTGGTGCCATCCCCGGCGTGGGCTCATCGGTGGCAAATTTAGTGTCGTATATTCAAACCAAGCGAAGCGGTAGATCCATTGCTGGCGAGGATGACGCCTTTGGCGAAGGTAATCCCGCCGGAGTGGTCGCGTCCGAAGCGGCTAATAGTACTTCTGAGGCAGGATCAATGGCCACTTTGTTGGCATTGGGCATTCCTGGCGGTGGTGCGACGGCGGTGATGTTGGCTGCATTTACTATGCACAATATCACCGGCGGTCCGCAATTCATTCGCGAACAATCGGATGTCGTTTACGCCATCGTTATCGCCAATTTTGGGCAGGCGCTGTTGTTAATAGTGCTTGGGCTGATGTTTATCCCGCTGTTGGCGAATGTTGTGAAAGTGCCCATGCGCTATCTTATTCCGTCAGTTTTATCCTTGGCGGTGTTCGGCGCCTTTGGATTAACCGGTGACCTCTCTGGGCCGGTTACAGTGGTAGTTGCGGCTATTGTTGGTTGGGTGTTTAAGCGTTATGAATATTCCGTGCCGGCGGCCGTAATCGGTTTGTTGCTGGGCGGCATGGCCGAAGACTCACTGATATATTCTTGGCAAATCAGCGGTGGACAATGGCATTATCTGCTTGAACGGCCAGCGGCGATCGTCATGTTGATCTTGTTATGCGTATCTTTAGGAGGCGGCAAATTTGTTAGTGTGCTAAGCAACAAGATCAAAAATTAGACTGGGTTAAAATAGAGGTTTGAAGTGCTCAACCTATCAGCCGAATTAATATTGCTGATAGTATTTGCAAGCTTTTGGTCGGGGGGCATGGTGCCATTGGTATGGCTGGCGGCATTGTGATGACGGCGGTTCTAACCTATATTATTGGCATCAAGGAGGCCATCCCAGTCATGACTTGTGCCTTGATTTTCAGCCGTGGCAGTAGAGTCAACCTTTATTTTAGTGAGGCTGATTGGCCGGTGGCTAAACGTGGTTTGTTATTTGCTGTGCCCACTATTATTTTAGGTGTAATTGTTTTCAGCTACTCTAAGTAGCCAGACTATAGCGATTATAATGGCTGTCTTTTTGTTGGCCTCGTTTCCGATTAAGCGCTACCCGAAAAAGCACCAAGCACTGTATCTTAAGACTGAACTATCCACTATTAGTCTGGCACCGCAAATGGAAAACTACATACCATTGAAGTGCCGATACCGTCAGCAGGGTCAATAATTTTAATCGTGCCGTTGTGCAAGGAAATAATTTCTTGAACAATCGAAAGGCCCAAGCCAGAACCTTCCTTTGACTCGTCCGACCGGAAGAACCGATCAAAGACTTTTTCACGATCTTGCAGATGAATCCCGATGCCACGATCCCTAATTTCTAATACCGAAGTATTGTTTTCGACATTGGTGCGGACCAATACAACCTCTTCGGCAGAGCTATACTTAATCGCATTATCTATCAGGTTATCGATGGCTTCTTCAATCAGTAGAGGGAGCCCCAAAATTGGAGCGGGTTTAAGTTGGAGGTTAACGTTGACTGCCAAGCCGCCTCTATTTAATTGATCAATATGATTGGTGACACTTGTCGCTAAATCAATCGTGCTTGGCTTGTTACTGGAAAGTGAAATGGATTCAGCATAGGTCAGGTTGAGTAGTTGGTGAGTAAGGCGGCCTATGCGTTTCGCGCTATCGCGTATCTTACCGATGGTGATCTTCTCACGTTCGGACTCCGCGCTTCTTAATGCCAGATCTGTTTGTGGGATAAGCGCACTAACAGGGGTTCTAAGTTGATGAGCCGCATTTTCCACAAAGCTCTTAGTTAAGGAGATATGCGCTGATAAACGAGCTAATAAATCATTCAGTGCTCCTACTACCCCAGCTATTTCACTGGGTAGTGGCTGCTGTATTATAGGCGACAGATCGTGCATATCTCTTCTTTCAACCGAGCCTTGTAGTCGGCGAAGAGGCCGCAGCCCAAAAACGACCCCAATGGAAAAGAGGATAGTGGTCACCAAAATAATCAGGGTCAATCTCCATAGGTTGTCCAGTACACTGGTGCGCACAAACTGATTTCGATCATTTAGTGTTTGTGCGACTAAGGTTGTCATCCAACCTTTGAACTCATCACGATCTATAAGTGTAGAGACAGCACTAACTCGAACGGCTTGATCAAGATAGTTTGAATCATAAAACTCAATCTGTCGTTCTATTACATTGAGGCCGTTAGGTGGGCTAGGAATATCTTCATAACCCGCGACAAATGAGTTGTCAGGTCCAATCACCTTATAATACAAATTATCATTTGTAGTAACTCGAATCATCTCCAATAAATCATCGGTCAGGGTGTCCCCACCAGATGCAAGGGCATGTTCTGAAATGCTGAGTGCAAGGGTCACCAGTAGCTTATCAAAAACCTGTTCTGAGGCTTTTTTAGTGTCAAGATAGGTGCTCGCTAGGTGTGCTACTGACAAAAAAAGCAAAGGCACCAATAGCCAGGCCATAAGGCGAAAATGCAGTGAATTGAGAAGTCGCGGCATGGATTTATTCGTTGATCTTTAGCGTGTAGCCGAGTCCCCGCACGGTGTTTATGGTGACGCCGGAATCGTTTAATTTTTTACGCAGACGGTGTATGTAGATTTCAATAGAAGTTACGCTGGCTTCATCGTCAAAATTGAATACATGATTGGCGATGCGCTCTTTACTGATTATCTTGCAATTTTGTCTTAACAGAATTTCGAGCACAGCGCGTTCCCTTGGCGATAATTCCATTTCTTGCTCAGCAAGTTTGAATTGTCGAGAGGTTTGATCGAACACCAGATCAGCTAATATGAGTTGAGGCTTGGTTTCCTCGCTACTGCGACGTACTAATGCCCGCACCCGAGCGTCAAATTCATGAAGGTCGAATGGTTTTATCAAATAATCATCAGCTCCGATATCTAAGCCTTCGACTCGGTCATCTATACTGGTGCGAGCGGATACTATCAAAATCGGTGTTTTAGCATGACTAACTCTAAATTCTTTGATTAATTTTAAACCATCGGCATCGGGCAGGTTCAGATCCATCACCAGTAAATCGTAGTCAGCGATCGATATGGCTTGGCGAAATTCACTGCCTTTCGCAAACGTATCTGAGGTAATACCCATATCAGCAAGGGAATGCTCCATACACTCTGCGATTTCAGTCGAGTCTTCTATAATAATGGCGCGCATAGACACAGATTAACAGAAAAGTACTTGGATGATTAGCCGTAAAATCAGGCTAAAATTGATCTGAAAAAAATAGAGTTGTTAGCCGCCTTTTTACGTGGACGAGGCGAGTTGCGAGGGTATACATCGCTAGTAATTTGTCAGCGTAGTGACACAGCGTGCGTATTACTCTTGGGCGAGTTATGCACGGCTGCCCGAGCTGAGTGGAGTTCTGTAATTTGCACTAACCAATCCTTATCATTTAAAAAATGGTCCGTCTTTGTTTATGAGCCTATTTAGTTATGCCGAAGCTGAAGGTGATGCTAAAAAGGTGAACTAATTTATTAGAGCAACGTTATCAAAATATGTAAAAAATCGGAAAAATACTAATGGTGAAAATGAATAGCTTGGTGCGGTGAGTTGTATATTAAATAAGTTTGATGGTTAAACGAACTATTATATTTGCGAACCCTATTAGACTCGGTTACGACGAATGCCAAGCTCGGTAGCAATCTCGCCCGTTGGTCGGTTCGACTCGGTCATCAAACGAACTGCTTCCAGTTTAAACTCACTGTTAAAGGTTTTATAGGGTCGTTTACTATTTGTCATTTGAATACTCCTGAGCGATTATTGTCGCTCAATTGATGTATCCGTCAAACTATGGCAGGTTCAACCTGACCCTCCATATTGGAGATACATAATGCAGGAAGTGTAATGCCGAGGCAGAACGTATGCTAAACAGCTTTAACTCGGTGCCATTCTGGTCTGCCCTTATTTAGAATAGCTCTAAGGTAGGTGGCGCGGTTCGCTTGTGTTTTCTCGGTTCAACACTTTCATAAGAACTGAGAGGACAATAAACAACACTATGATCGAAACCGGCAAGACGTAGGGCGACTCATAAACGCCGGCCAGTCCAAATGCCATGAGTGCTACAAAACCGGTCACCCCGGCGTAAGCTGCCTGCGTTGTCACATGTGCTAGATGATCACACTCAGCGCCGGCTGACGCGAGAACAGTCGTGTCAGAAATCGGTGATACATGATCACCAAAAAGTCCACCACTTAACACCGCGGCAATGGTCAAATACATGGATGCTCCCATGTCAAAACCTACCGGTATTGCTATCGACATTAAGATCGCGAAGGTGCCGTAAGAAGACCCTGTGGTCAGTGATATTAAGGCACCAAGGGCAAAGATAATCATTGGAAAGTACAGCGGCGATACTTTTCCAGTAATAATTGAGGACAAGTATTGCGCTGTGTTCAGGTCTTTTGTAATTGAACTTAAAGACCAAGCAAGCACGAGAACAATGGAGATGTAGACTAATGATTCTGCGCCTTTGATAAAAATCATCAGTGAGTCGGAATAGGATACCGATTGTTGACGGCGCATCATTTCCATACAGGTGAAAGACGCCGCCAAATAGGCAATCGCCAATGTTGAATATATGTGAGTGCTAGACAAGCCACCGTGGGTGGCGTGCCAGACAATCAAACCGCCAATAAGCAGCAGCATTACCGCTAACGGATAGAGAAATACTCCAACACGCTCAGTGGTGACTTGTTTCGCGCTCAAGGCGGTGTCTTTATCTACCTCGATATTATTGTCGAGCCGCTTTAAAAGTTGTTCCTGTGCCTTGCGCATGGGGCCAAAATCTTTACCTATGAAAATGATGATTGGTACTGTTGCGAGTGCTAGAAATGCGTAAAACTGATAAGGGAAAACCTTAAGTAGTACGCTAAATGCATTTTCGCTAAGGCCGATTTCGGCGTAGGCTTTGTCGATCAATGAGGTGATGTAAGCGCCCCAAGCAATAAATGGGATTAAAATGCTGATCGGCGCGGAAGTGGTATCAAGGATATAGGCCAGCTTCTCGCGGGAAATTTTCAATTGATCGAATACTGAGCGATAAAGTGGTCCGACGATTAAACTATTACCAGAGTCGGTGAAAAATATGCCAAGGCCTGATAGCCAGACCAGCAGTTGTGCTTTTGCTGGGCTGGTAACGAAACGTGTAAGCTTGTTTGCGAAGGCCGCAGCGCCGCCGGATACCTCAAGCAATTTGACAAAACCGCCGATCACAAAAATGATTAATATTACTTGAACTTGAGAGCCGGTGGTAACTTCTTTTAAGACTTGATTTTCCATAGCTTCTAAAACGGCATAGAACGGATTGAAGTCTGCAATGATTAAGGCACCGCTGAATACGCCAGTGATAAGTGCGAACAATACATTGCGGCTATACAGTGCTACACAGATGGTTAGCAGAGGTGGGACAATTGAAAGAAGTCCATAATCATTCATCGTGTAGTAAACCTGTTTTAGCGATAGGGTGAAATTGCTGGTCTTTGCTCAACAACAGTCTTGTGGTGCTATGACCTAGAAGTAGAACCATGTAGCGTCTGTTTTATGTATGAAATCTTAAATAGCTTGGCTTAGCAAAAGATCAAGAGAACTCGCGAGGCTCAGTTTACTGATACAAATGAGCGGCCGCGTATTTAGGGGCAGGACATGTACAGTCTGTCTGTTGGTCAATTAGAGTAACAGTTTATGCGCGTGCGTATCGGCGAATTAAATCACTGCTTTTTTGCAAGATAAGTCAGTGGTCGTCAGAAAATGTCGTAGACTTAGTTTCGTCATTTACATTTTCACGCGTTTCAATAAAAAGGCAGCTACATGAGCAATCTAACATTTGGAGTCATCGGGACTTCAAGAAAAGAGGATGAACGACGTTACCCTGTTCATCCCGAGCATTTGTGCCGCATCCCTGAGCCAATTCGTCGAAATCTAGTATTCGAAGAAGGCTATGGTTTGCCATTTGGCGTAAGCGACGCAGAAATTATTGCACAGACTGGCGGTATGGCTAAACGACACGAGCTACTAGCTGAGCTTGGCAATGTTATTATTTGTAAGCCTGTGTTGAGCGACCTAGAGGAACTGCGTGAGGGCGGAATATTGTGGGGCTATGCCCACACCGTTCAACAGCAGGCAATCACACAGGCGGCGATTGATCGTAAGCAGACCTTGATTGCGCTTGAGGATATGTTTGTCTGGTCGCCAACCGGCCAAATTGGGCGACATACATTTTATAAGAATAACGAAATGGCCGGTTATTGCGCGGTACTTCATGCGCTACGGCTCAAGGGTATCGACGGGCACTACGGTAACCAGCGTAAAACCATTATTTTTGGTTTTGGAGCGGTTAGTCGAGGCGCAATATATGCGCTAAAGGCGCACGGATTTAGAGATATCACAATCTGTATACAGCGGCCCGATCACGAAGTACGTGAAGAAGTCCTTGATTGTCATTACCTCCGGTTGCGAGAGGGCAGCGAGGGCGAAGCCCGTATGATGTTAGTAGAGCATGATGGAACTACTCGACCACTGACAGAGTTGATCAGTGAAGCTGATATTATACTTAACGGCACCTTTCAGGAAACGGATAACCCTATCGACTATGTTACCGAGGCGGAAGGCTCGTGCCTCAAGCACAATAGTCTGATTATTGACGTAAGTTGTGACGAGGGAATGGGCTTCTTTTTCGCCAAGCCAACTACCTTCAAAAACCCCATGTTTAAATTTAAAACGGTAGACTATTACGCCGTAGATCACACTCCAAGCTACCTTTGGGAAAGTGCCTCACGCTCAATCTCTGCGGCTTTGATTGTTCATTTGCCGACGGTGGTGGAAGGGCGTGCGAGCTGGGCGTTAAATGAGACCATTGGTCGAGCGATTAACATCGATGAAGGTATAATTAAAAAAACCGCTATTCTAGAGTTTCAGAATCGAGAGCCTGAGTATCCCCACAAACTAAAAGAGATGGGCTGAAATTTAATACGGCAGAGGTTTTGTGTGGAAGTAACGATAATCGTATCTGGTTTGAGATGGGGCGTTCGCTCAGGTGGTCGCGCGTTCGAACCACGCACGGCCTACCACTCGAACGTATTTAAGATACAATGACTTAAAAGGATTTTTCAGTTCATTGGTTTTTCTTGATTTGCCTGAAAAGCAAGCAAAAGGTACAATTTCACTACATGTGCAAGACGTTTAAGGCGCAAAAAAATCACTTTCACCCGCACAGATTCCGCTAACTGAAAAGCGATTATTTGTCGTAAGGGGTGGACTATTGTCTCTAAAACCTTTTGAATCAAGCGAGATGATCAGGGTTTGGCGTTTATATTGAAAGAAGTGATTCAGAGAGTTTCATCGCAGCTCAATTTAGAGATTATCGTTTAGACGAACGTATGAATTGAAGGCATGAAGGAGCGTATTGGCGATACACCAATAAATGTATTGAGTAAATTCAGCTGCTTAAGCGTACTAACAGTGTTGGCCCACGCGGTACATTTAACTGATAGCGAAATTGAACTTCTTGCAGAGACAAAGGCATCGATCTCGTATCGCATTGTGTCTATTCACAACGAGTCTATTCAGCGGATAAATCAGATGTTGTTTCAGTGACGATTGGCGGTGTTTTGAAAATGGAAAAAAGAAAAATGATGAGTATTGATGACAGTCGAATACTTGAACGTGTTAAAAAATTTACAAAACAGTTTCTGAAAATCAGATCAGTTGTTTTGGATTACTGATAGATAAAAAGGCTCCTATGCGAAAAATTACACCGATTGAATTTATTGATTCTAGTGCGGTTAGATTGCTTGATCAACGAATGCTTCCAGCCGACGTTGTTTACAACAACTACTCGAACATTGAATCACTATCACAAGCAATCACAGACATGGTTGTTCGAGGTGCTCCGGCGATTGGTATCACGGTGGCTTATGGTCTTGCGTTAGCGGCATTCAATGCAAAGTCAAATGACATAAGCGTTGTTAAACAAGCAGTGCAAGACGCTGATAGTTATTTGCGTAAGTCACGCCCAACGGCAGTGAATTTGTTTTGGGCGTTAGATCAAGTGCATGCTGCAGTGCCTGAGGGCATCACCGATGCGGCTGACTATTGCAAAGCGATTGAATCAGCTGTAGATACCTTAGCTGTGTTGGATATTGAAACCAATAAAGCGATTGGCTATCACGCAATGGCGGTTGTTCCTGATGATGTCACCTTTATTCATCACTGTAATACTGGTTCTCTCGCCACAATGGAGTATGGCACCGCGCTTGGGATCATACGTATCGCTCACGAAGAAGGTAAGAAAGTAAACGTTTTCGTTGATGAGACACGCCCTAGATTGCAAGGTTCTAAGTTAACGTCATGGGAGTTGAAAGAATTAGGGATTGATCATCGCGTGATTGTTGATGGCGCGTCTGGCCATGTTATGAGTACGCAAAATGTAGACATGTGTGTGGTCGGATGTGATCGAGTTGCGATGAATGGCGATGTCGCAAACAAGATTGGTACATACAACCTCGCTATCGTAGCTAAAGAGCATGGTGTGCCATTTTATGTGGCTGCACCAACGTCGACGATTGACCAAGGCACGGCTAAAGGCGGTGATATCGCGGTTGAAGAGCGTGCGGCGCAAGAAATCACAATGATCGGAAGTGAGCGGATTGCTCCTGAAGGCATCGACGTTTTCAATCCAGCTTTCGATATAACGCCTGCGAAGTTTATTAGCGGAATTATTACCGAGAAAGGCATCGTGTACCCTCCATATGAAGAAGGCCTAGCGGCTCTTTTTAAAAGCTAAGTTTATTAGGAGTAAATTATGACTGATTTAAGTTGGGTTTCTGAAACCCAAGAAATGGCGGATCGAATTCGTGTTCGTGGATTTGACTATGTGATGAGAAACAATGGCGGTTATTTAAGCCAAATTTGTTCATCGGCAGAGTTGTTTGCCTTGATGTATGGCCGGGTGATGAAGCTTGGTAAAAGTGAAGCGCCAATGGTTCCGAAGCCATTTACGGGTGTGCCAAGTCACTCGAATACGGAGTTCTTTAACGGTGGTGCTTACAACGGCCCTGTTGGCTCTGAGTATGATCGTTTTCTTTTCTCTCCAGCGCATTATGCGCTTGTGCTTTACGTTGCTTTGATTGAAGCGGGTCGTATGGCAGCAGAGGGTCTCGAGGCCTTTAATACCGATGGCAGCACAGTAGAGCTTATTGGTGCTGAGCACTCGCCAGGGATTGAAACCACAACAGGGTCTTTGGCGCAAGCACTTAGCCAAGCTGGCGGCATTGCCTTAGCTCGACGTATACGAAAAGAGAAAGGTCGAGTTTGGATCATGATGAGCGATGGCGAATTTCAAGAAGGGCAAACATGGGAGGCGGTTCAAGCCTTGGTTCATTACAAGCTTGATAATGTTGGCGTCTATGTTGACGTGAATCAACAGCAGTGTGATGGCGCAATGCAAGACGTGATGCAGATTGGCGACCTTGCTGGCAAGCTTAATGCTTTTGGCGCTCGCGCATTTGATGTCGATGGACATGACCTTGAGGCGCTTAATGCTCCTGCTGAATTAGAGCCAGATGGCCGACCACTCTTTGTGTTGGCTAATACTGATCCGGCACGCGGCGTTCCTCGTTTGATGAACAACGCGCCAGTTCTCCATTATTTGCGTTTTAAGTCTGAGGAAGAAAAACAAGCGTATCAGCAAGATTATCAACAAATGGCTGAAGGAGTAGAGCTATGAGCAACCCCGTAGTAAGAAATAATCTAGTAGTACGACCTCATGTGGAAAATTTTATTGAGTGGTCAAAAGACAAGCCCGAAGTCGTTGTAATGACGGCAGACTTAACTAACTCATGTGAGGTTGGTAAGTGGCGCGATACCTATCCTGATCGTTATTTCTCGATGGGCATGGCTGAACAAAACATGATGGGCTTCGCCTCTGGTATGGCAAGAGAAGGCTTTGTTCCATACATTCATACCTTTGCTGTATTTATCTACCGACGCCCATATGATCAATTGGCGATGTCGATTGCATACCCGAACTTAAATGTTAAGTTTATGGCCTTCTTGCCTGGCGTTGTTACTCCGGGTGGCGTTACGCATCAAGCAATTGAAGACATTGCTATTATGCGTGCTACGCCGAATATGACTATTCTTGATACCGCTGATGCAACCGAAGTCGAAAGTGTATTAGATGTTGCTCATAATATTAATGGGCCTGTTTATGTGCGCATGTTGCGTGGTGAGATGCCGCGCTTGTTTGATACTCCAATGGAGTTCAATAAGGCTCGTGTTCTTGCGCAAGGTAAAGAGGTCTTAGTGATCACCTCTGGCGTAATGACTGAGGAGGCAATTCGAGCAACTAATGCCTTAGAAACCAAAGGCGTTTCGATTAAGCATTTGCATATCTCTACACTTGAGCCGTTTACTGATCCTACGGTACTTGAAGCGCTTAAAGAAGTTCAGCACGGTGTTATTACATTAGAAAATCACAGTATTATCGGTGGTTTGGGTTCCGCGGTATCAGAACTAATGACCGATAACAATATTGGTAAGCCGCTTGTGCGTTTAGGTTTAAATGATACCTATGCTCACGGAGCAAGTTATCAGTATCTGATTGAAGAATATAACTTGAATGCAATTTCATTGGTTCGAGCGGTTGAATCACTGCTCGACATTAAAACAAACCTTACTCAAGCGGACCTTATCGAAGCGAGAACAGACGACGTTACTGGTGACAGTAAAGCTGAGGCTCTATAAATGAAAACCGCTGAGGCTCTATAAATGAAAACCGCTGAGGCTCTAAAAATGAAAACCGCTGAGGCTCTAAAAATGAAAACCGCTGAGGCTC
>JAESTB010000008.1 GCA_016763815.1 Arenicella sp. | reverse complement strand
GTCACCAGCTTATCGCGAAACCTATCAGCGGTTTGTCGAGCTAGGCAATCAAGGGGCTAAAGATTCAGGCTTTAAAGATTTGGCCGACGCTTGGAAGTCGAACTACGACATGAGTCCAGCTGAATTTACCGTCGAGGCACGACGTTTATGGGACCAAGTGAAACCATTCTACGACGAGCTACATTGCCACGTTCGCGCTAAGCTTGGCGAGCAATACGGTGAGGATAAAGTGCCGCAAGGCGGGCCGATCCCGGCCCATTTACTAGGCAATATGTGGTCGCAAACTTGGGACAATATCTACCCGATTATGGAACCGCATAAGGGCGTAGCGTCACTCGATGTTACCGCGTCTTTAAAGGAGCAGGGCTATGACGAACTGCAAATGACCAAGACAGCCGAAGACTTTTTTACCTCACTTGGCTTGCCGTCACTACCCGAGAGCTTCTATAAAAACTCAATGATCAAAAAGCCGCGTGACCGTAACGTGGTATGTCATGCGAGCGCTTGGGACTTGGACAACGGTAACGACCCGCGTATCAAACAATGCGTTGAAATTAACGAAGAACAGCTTGGCACCCTACATCACGAGCTTGGCCATATTTACTATTATCTGATGTACAAAGACCTGCCCTCAACCTTCAAAGGTGGCGCGCATGATGGTTTTCATGAGGCCATTGGTGACACCATTGTATTGTCAATGACACCTAGCTACCTGAAAGAGAAAGGGCTGATTGACGAGGTCATCGACAGCGAAGAAGCCACTCTGAACAAGCAAATGAAGCTTGCACTTGAAAAAATTGCGTTCTTGCCATTCGGCAAAATGATTGATGAGTGGCGTTGGATAGTGTTCTCAGGGGAAATCGCGCCAGAAGATTACAATAAGGGTTGGTGGGAGTTACGTAAGGAATACCAAGGCATAGCACCCGGTGTTGAGCGCAGTGAAGCTGACTTTGATGCTGGCGCCAAGTACCATATTCCGGGCAATACGCCTTACACCCGCTACTTTTTATCATTCATTATGCAGTTTCAATTTCACAAAGCGTTGTGTGAAAAAGCCGGTCACGAGGGACCATTGCATGAGTGCTCTATTTACAACAACAAAGACGCTGGCAAGGCACTAGGTGACATGCTCGCCATGGGCCAGAGCCAACCTTGGCCAGAAGCGATGCAAGCGTTAACCGGCCAACGTCAAATGGACGGCAGTGCTATTATCGACTACTTTGCACCTTTGAATGCTTACTTGAAAGAGCAAAACAAAGATCGACAATGCGGTTGGGAATAATCGCTTGACTGATTTGGGCGGCGTCAATTTGCCGCCCAAATTCACTATTACTGTACTCAATTTATAAGATCTCCGTATTGGTAGGGACATCTTAACCGGACCGATACCATGACTCTGATTTCAGCCGCATTACTACTCTTTTTGGTGATGGACCCACTGGGCAATATTCCTTTGTTCTTAACCGCTCTCAAAAATGTCTCCCCGGCAAGAAGATTGAGAGTCATCGTTAGAGAGCTACTCATCGCGCTGTTAGTGATGGTAACCTTCTTGTTCTCAGGACAAGCGTTTTTATCGGCGTTACACATCTCCGAACCAGCGCTAACGGCTACCGGCGGAGTGATCTTGTTTTTGATCGCCTTGAAGATGATTTTTCCACAAGACAATTCGTCGCACAAAGCCACTGAAGAAGAACCGTTCATCGTCCCTCTGGCAATTCCCTACATCGCCGGCCCATCAGCACTAGCCACGCTATTATTGATTATGAACGGCGAACCAGAGCGCTGGGCCGAGTGGCTAACCGCGTTGATTATTGCTTGGCTTGTGTCCGGGCTTATATTGATGAGCGCGGGGCCATTGGCAAAAATACTTCGCAATCGCGGCCTTATCGCTATTGAACGACTAATGGGAATGGTGCTAGTGGCGATTGCCATCCAAATGTTGATGGACGGCATAGCCAAGTTTATTATCCAACTCAGTGTCGGGGCTTGAGCAAGCTGACTTAAGAAGCGTTGGGGTTTTTCTTATTAACTGAATTTGACGCTACGGTCGGCGCTTTAGAATTATCAACCGGATTTTTCATCACTGCATTCAGGTTCGTCTTTGACTAAGCCTTGCCAGCCGATTTTGCATCTGAATCTTTGGCCTTATCCTCGGTGACAGGCTTACTGGCAACCTTAGTGGGCGTAATTAGTGGTTGCTTGCTGCTGATTTTTACTTGAGATTTTGACTCGCCAACTAGCGCCGCTGCAACACTGTCGGGGCGACAAAGTGAGGCTGCACCTACCGATAAGTGCTTATAGAGATCTTGATACTGTTCCGTCATATCTTGAAATTTCTTAGATGTTTGTTCGAAATGAGTCTCTACCTTCTCTTGGTAATCCTGATACTCCAGCTTGAGGCCCGCAGCTGACCCTGAGCCACTGCTCAGTTTATTCCATAGCAACATAATCAGGGCTCCACATATGAGCCCGACAATAAAAACGACGATTAATTGCAATAATTCTGATTCCATGATGATCTCTAGTTCTGTAATGGGTAATATTGTTGGATTGTAGCCTGACTGTTTGTCGATAATACGCGTATTACAGTTTAGAAATACGACACTCTTTGCCTACACACCATCAGCCTATAATGTCATTATTAACTATGGCCAACTCTATTTGATGCTTATGTTCACAAAAATTTTAAATCTGCCATTAGGCAACCTCGCGGGCCGTTCGCCTTTTACTGGCCAGCTTAAGCTTATTAGCTGCCTGAAGATAATTAGTAAGAGCCTAATGATCGGGGTTATCGCTAGCATTGGCCTCTCGATCACGACCACCACAGCCTTGGCAGATGTGACCAAGGTGCCAGATGCCGAGCTGACGATGAATAAGAACCTCAGCTACGACCTGCACAGCACGCTCTATTGGCTACGCTATGGCCACTACTCGCCGAAAAAGCTCGATGATGAATACTCGTCTCGCATTTTCGATGCTTACATTAAAGTATTAGACCCCAATAAAGTTTACTTCACACAAGAAGACATGGACGGTTTTGAGAAATACCGCACCAAATTAGACGACCTAATTAAAAAGCGTGACGTCGAGGTGGCCTTCGATATCTTCAAACTTTTTCGTCAGCGGCTAAGTCAGCGCACCGACTATATCCTTGATTTGATCGATAGCGATTTTGACTTCAGCCAACTAGAGTCGATAGATATTGATCGTGACAACTACACTTGGGCCGCAAGCACCAAAGACGTTGAAGCTAAATGGGTCAAACGGATTAAGAACGATACGTTACAGCAGCTGATGGCCAAAACCGAGATTGGCGAAGTTCGCGAGAATTTAAAGCGTCGATACAATCGCCAACGTGACGTCATTTATCAATTAAAAGCTGACGAAGTGTTTGAATGGTTCATGAACTCTTTTACTCGCGACCACGGCCCTCACACCACGTATATGTCCCATGTGACGGCCGAGAACTTTGAAATCAGCATGTCGTTACAACTCACTGGTATTGGTGCGGCACTGTCAACTGACGAAGACTACACGGTAGTGAATCGTATCATCACCGGAGGGCCAGCCGAAAAAAGCAACGCCATTAAGGCCGAAGACAAGATTGTTGCGGTCGGCCAAGAAGGCGAGGAGATGATCAATGTGATCGGCTGGCGCTTAATGGACGTGGTGCAAATGATTCGCGGCGATATTGGCACTAAAGTGCGATTAGACGTTCTATCCAGTGCCAGTGCTCCAGGCTCACCACCTGAACGCCTAGAATTAGTCCGAGACTTAATCAAATTAGACGATCAAGCGGCGCAACTGAGCTATATCGAAGTTATTGATGGCGCTAAGAAACATAATTATTCAGTGATTAGCATTCCTTCGTTCTATTCAAACGCTGACCAAGTTCGTAATGGTGGCGGTGAATATGTGGCCACGACACATGATGTTAGTGAGCTACTAAATGAAGTCAATGCCTCTGATTCCGAAGGCCTAATCCTAGACCTGCGCGGCAACGGTGGCGGTTACCTCAACGAGGCAGTAAGTCTCACCGGATTGTTTATTGGCAAGGGGCCAGTGGTTCAGGTTGTCGGCGCAAGACCCAACCAACGTCAAGTACACCGAGACACAAACTCGATGATTGCTTACGACGGCCCGTTAATCGTGTTAATCGACCGCTACAGCGCGTCTGCTTCAGAGATCTTCGCTGCTGCACTGCAAGACTATGGTCGTGCTCTAATTGTTGGCGAGCGTTCGTTTGGTAAAGGTACGGTGCAATATCCAAAAGCATTACGAGACCGTGACAACGAACGTAAAAGTAAAATCAAATTCACCAACGCTCAGTTTTTTAGAATAAGCGGCAGCTCAACACAACATCGAGGAGTAGTTCCAGATATATTATTAAACTCTGGCGAAGAAGATCTTGAGTTTGGCGAACGCTCATACGACAACGCCCTGCCTTGGTCAAGAACCGAATCAGCTAAATACCTACCCGGATCATTCGACCAGAACCTGCTTAACGCACTGTCAGCAAAACACTTACAGAGATCAGAAGCATCACCCGCTTTTAGCTTACTGCGTAAGAATTCGGCACGCATGGTTGAAAATAAAGCGATTAAAAGCTTGTCGCTTAATCTAAAAGACCGTCAGGCCGACCGAGATCTGCGTGAAGCCAAGTCGCTTACGAACCTAAACCAATACCGCGCATCCTTAGACTTAGAGGCCGTCACCGAAGAAACACGTAAAGATAATCCTCTGCCTAACGAGGATGAGC
>JAESTB010000076.1 GCA_016763815.1 Arenicella sp. | reverse complement strand
ATTGAAACGGCAGTTATTTATCAGCAGGTCAAGAATTGGAATTTGGTTGATCAACGAGGAGAGTAAGCTTGGGTTTGTTGGTTCCCAGAGATCCTTCGGCTGCGCTCAGGATGACGTTATGGTTGTCATCCTGATCGGTGCATGGATGCACTTTATTAAAGCAACGCAGGAGCAGTTGCTAAGCGCAGCCGAAGGATCTCTTTGAAGAGTATCAAGGCCTAAAACCAACTACTTAATAACCTTCAAATGCGACGTATCGCGCTTAGGCTTAGTTTTAGTCTTTAACTTAGTTGGCTCGCTCGGGACACGAGGCGGAGCTGTTGGCTCTGGATCAGCGCCGTCGTCACCCATGTCTTCGAAGTAAATACCTTGTGAGTTTTCACGGGCAAATATTGCCAGAATGGAATCAATTGGCAAGAAAATATTTTGCTCAACACCGCTGAAGCGCGCCGAAAAGCTAATACATTCGTTATCCATAGTATGCACTTGCACGGCTGACGAGCTGATATTTAGTACTATCTGCCCGTCAACCACATGGGCTTTTGGCACTTCGACGCCATCGGCCTCGGCGTCGACTAAAACCTGAGCAGTGAAGCCATTGTCTTCAGTCCACTCAAAGATTGCGCGCATCAAATACGGTTTAGTCGAAGTCATTGTATCGGTCACCAATTGGGTGTTAAAACGGATTAAAATCCGCGTAAATCACGCTCAGTATCACTCATGCTGTCTTGGAAAGCTTGACGAGCGAATAAACGCTCGGAATACTCTTCAACAACTTGGGCTTGCTTAGGCAAGATAATATTCAAGGTTGGCAAACGCCATAATAGCGGGGCCAAAATAACATCTACTAATGAATAGTCATCGCCCATCGCATAATCTTGCTCGGCAAATAATGGTGAAATCGCTATTAGGCCATCGCGAAGCACCTTGTGAGCCGCTTTGTCTCTTTTGTCTTCTTGCAAAGCTTTTAAGGAGTCAAACCAATCACGATTCAGTCGCATAATCATCAAACGCTGCTTTGCACGCGATACGGGATCAACCGGCATTAATGGTGGATGTGGTAGCCGCTCATCTAAATATTCATTAATAATGAACGGGTCGTACAAGATCAAATCACGGTCTACCAAGGTTGGTGTCTCGTAGTATGGATTGAACTCGGCAAGCTCTTGGCATGTGTCTGAAGGGTCGGTGTATACCACTTCACACTCAATGTCTTTCTCTTGTAAGACGATCCGGCAGGCATGACTCAACACGCAGTCTGTTCCAGAGTAAAGCGTCATTATCGAGCGTCTGGTTGCGAGTGTATTCATACTAATTTCCTTTTTTAAGATTGGAATATAGAGTGCAAAACGACGTTAGCGTATAAATATTCTAACGTTTTAAGCATTCTTTAAAAAAAACAAAACGCGACATGGTCAAGCCCCAAGCCACGTTTGTTAGCTAGCCTATTTAACTATGTTAGCCGCGCCCTAATGAACGTCACGCCAGTACTCTTTCTTAAGAAGTATGCAAAGAATCAGCAAGATTATTAAGAAAGCGATGGTGTAAACGCCAATAGTTTTGCGCTGCAACTGAGCTGGCTCAGCCATGTAGCTCAAGAACGTTGTCAGATCAGTCATTGATTTATCAAACTCAACTGGCGTTAACTTACCAGGGTGCGATAGCTCAAAGATGGTATCACCGACTACTTTATGATCACCAACGGCGTCACTAGAGGCATGTGCATCGATAGCGCCGTGGCTATCTGCGTCGACTTTACCAACAATCTTTTGCACGCCTTGCAATTCATACATTGCATGCGGCATTGCTACGTTTTCAAACAATGAGTTATTCCAGCCGCTTGGACTGCTCTCGTCAATGTAAAAAGCGCGTAGGTAAGTGTAAATCCAATCTGGACTGCGGACACGAGCAACCAAAGAAAGATCAGGAGGCGCGACACCGAACCATGCCTTAGCGTTTTCAGCCGGCATAGTTGTCTTCATTAAGTCACCTTCCTTCTCAGTAGTGAACATCAAGTTTTCCTTGAGCTGCCACAGAGGAATGTCTAAGTCTTTAGCAACGCGGTTATAACGCGAGTACTGAGCACTATGACAAGAGAGACAATAGTTAACGAAGATCTTTGCACCATTTTGCAGCGATGCTTTGTCAGACATGTTCATGTGCACTTGGTCAACTACAGCGCCATGGCCGCCAGCGGCAAATGCGCTAGAGCCAATAACAGCGGCAGAGACTAGAGCAACTACTAATAGAGATAATTTTTTCATTTGAGTGTCTCCTAATGCGCTTCGTAAACGACACGGCTAGGCTCAGGCTTAGTTTTACCAATACTGGTAAACCAAGGCATCAAAGCGAAGAACGCGAAGTAAGCGACGGTGCAGATTTGCGCTAACAAAGTTCTACCGGGTGTTGGTGAATTCATGCCTAAATAGCCTAAGATAAAGAAGGCCGCCAAGAATAATACCAAGGCAATTTTAAACGGTAAGCTACGGTAGCGGATTGAGTAAACCGGTGACCGATCTAACCAAGGAAGCAAGAAAAAGCAGACAATCGCCGCCGCCATTAGAATAACGCCCCATGCTTTACCACTGCCAAATAGCAAACCAAGGAAAACCCCGATGGCTAGCAAGGTAAAACCGATTTTAGCTTTAATGCTTACCTTCGCTCTTATCCATAACCAAAGAACGATCAAGCCGGTAATAATTTCGAGCGCGAATAACAACGACGTTGTGCTCGCACGCAAGATTGAATAGAACGGAGTGAAATACCAAAGCGGTACGATATCGGGCGGGGTCTGCAGCGAGTTTGCTGGTGCGAAGTTATCTTTTTCTAATAAAACACCACCACCGTCTGGCCAGAAGAATACGTTGCCTAGATAGATGATTAAGAAACCAGCCACACCTATCAAATCTTTGACGACGATGTATGGGAAGAATGCGATGCCGTCTAAAGGCTTGCCGTCTTCATCTACGTGGTCATAAATTTCGATACCGTCTGGGTTGTTTGAACCAACTTGATGAAGTGCAACAAGATGCAAAAATACCAGGGCAACCAAGATTAGCGGTAGCAGAATAACGTGGAACGCAAAGAAACGATTCAAAGTGGCATCAGAGATAACAAAGTCGCCTCGAATCCACTCAGTTAGCGCTGGGCCAACGTACGGAATAACGTCAAACAGTGACAAAATTACTTGAGCACCCCAATAGGACATATTGCCCCATGGAAGTAAATAGCCCATAAAGGCTTCCGCCATCAAGGCTACAAAAATTACACAACCAATCAACCAAACCAATTCACGCGGCTCACGATGCGAGCCGTAGATAACACCGCGAAACATATGTAAGTATACGACCACAAAGAACATAGACGCACCGGTTGAATGCAAATAACGCACCAGCCAACCAAATGGCACGTCGCGCATAATATACTCCACTGACGCGAACGCCAACTCAGCGTCTGGCTTGTAATGCATAGTCAAAAAGATGCCAGTAGCAAGCTGCAATACCAACATCAAAATAGCTAATGAGCCGAAAAAGTACCAAAAGTTGAAATTTTTGGCGGCCATGTACTCGGCAAGATGCTCATTCCAAACTTTAGTTGCCGGGAAGCGCTTATCGACCCACTCCATTACTGCGTTGGCACTCTTATGGTTGTCATGACGATGAATAGCCATTATGTAATCCTCCCTTCGTCGTCACCAATGTGGATGACTAAGCCTTCAAATCTATACGGCGGTATAGCCATATTAGTGGTCGCCGGTACATTTTTATATACCCGGCCAGCTAAATCAAACTTAGAGCCATGACACGGGCAGAAAAAACCGCCTTGTGAGTCATCGCCCATTTCCGGATCTGGACCGAGAGCCAGTTTTTCGACTGGAGAGCATCCAAGATGCGTACACACACCTTCCATCACCAGCAGTTCTGGACGAGCGGCGTCAGAGCGTTTGTTGTTCTGAGCATAGACAGGTTGCGAGCTTGATGCTGATCCAGCATCGGCCAGATTGCCTTCAATCTGTTCGAGGCCAGCCATCATCTCGCTAGTGCGCTGTAGTAACACTACAGGCTTACCGCGCCATTCAACTTTAACCATTTGACCTTCTTGAAGTTTAGAAAAGTCAAATTGAACCGGCGCACCGGCATTCTTGGCGCGCTCACTTGGGGCCATGCTCATTACAAACGGCACCACGGCTACGCCAGCGCCAATAGCGCCAAAGCCTGCGGTCATACCAGTGAGGAAACGACGCCTCTTTCGATCTTCAACGCTCATGCCATCGGCATTTACGTCGCTAACGTTATTGTCAGCCATAGGTGCTCCTAAGATTGTCTAAGTCAATTAGACCTAGAATATTAGCTAAATTAAATTTTTTCGTGGCGAGGCGATGCATTCAAAACATCGAACCTGAAAACTCATTTACATTCAATGAGTTGACTTCGCCAAAGTAGGGTGCGTTTTATGAGCCTATTTTAAATACACACACCTAATTCGTTCGTCGGGCGCGATTGTACCAGATGTGTCAAGCCTTTGGCTCATTTGAAAGGTTAAAAATTACAGATATTTTAATTATGAATACCCTCAATCTCTAAGCAAGCAGTTCCCGCATGGCGGCCAAATGAGCTTGACCTACTTCTTCTTTTCGCTGCGGGTCTTGTGCTAATTTTTCTTCCCAGACAATATGTTGCTCATCTAATTCGTCTAGGAAGCGACTTGGAGAGCAATTAATGATCTCACCATAACGCTTACGTTGATTAGCATACGACAAAGTCAGTTCTCGCTGAGCGCGCGTGATGCCAACGTAAAACAGGCGTCGCTCTTCTTCTACCATATCTTCTTCAATGCTGGTTTTGTGAGGCAAGATCTCTTCTTCCATACCAACGATGGTCACATGAGGAAACTCTAGGCCTTTAGACGCATGCAATGTCATCAAGGAAACAACGTTAGCATCTTCATCATCATTATTTTTCTCTAGGATGCCCATTAAACTAACGGTGGCGACAACGTCGGCTAACATTCTGCCTTCGCCTTTGTTAACGATCGACTTAACCCAATTTAGTAGGTCAGTCACATTTCGCCAACGCATCTCGGCCTGTTCCGGGCTGGCACTTTGTTTAGTTACCCATTCTTCGTAGCCAATTTCATTCAAAATATCATCAATCAGCTGCATCGGCGGATCGGTCAGCGCCCGCTCCATCATGCCGCTAAGCCAATGCTGAAACTCTCGTATGGCGCCTTGGCGTTTGGGCTGCAAAAACTGATGGACAAACGGGCTAGTGATGGCCCCATATAAGCTGCATGCTTCTAAACCAATTTTGCCTGAGTCTTCAGAATCTGCTTTTGCAGCCGCCGATAAGGCTTCTAAAGTTGACGCGCCTATACCTCGACGCGGCGTGTTAATCGCGCGCACAAAGGCATTATCGTCTGACGGGTTACTAATTAGGCGTAAGTAAGCCATTACATCTTTGATCTCAGAGCGATCAAAAAAGGACAGGCCGCCGCTTAGGTAGTACGGGATATGCATCTCGCGCAGCTTTTGTTCAAGCATTCGAGCCTGATGATTGCCGCGATATAATATCGCATAGCTTTTATACGGGGTTTGATGCTGAAAACGGTGCTGCATTAAACCAGCGACTACTTTCTCAGCCTCACGTTCATCGTTCTCAGCATTAATAACTAAGATTGGGTCACCAATGCCAAGGTCGCTCCATAAATGCTTTTCAAATGGTCGCGGGTTGTTTTGAATAACATGGTTGGCGAGTGCTAATATGCGCCCCATCGAACGGTAATTCTGCTCTAACTTTACCAGTTCTAAGGTCGGAAAGTCGGTTTGCAGCTGAACCAAGTTCTCAGGCTGCGCACCGCGCCAGGCGTAAATAGATTGGTCATCGTCGCCAACCGCTGTGAGACCATTGCCACCCGAGCCCGCCACCAAGGTTTTAACTAGGCGATATTGTGCTGCGTTGGTATCTTGATACTCATCGACTAGCATATATTGAACCCGCTCTTGCCACTTAATTCGAACGTTGTCGAATTTACGCATCAGCTCATTGGGCAAATACAACATATCGTCGAGATCAACCGCATTACACGCTTGCAAGTAGCGCTCGTATTCTCCGTAGACATTGGCCGCCGCGACTTCCACGGGATTGGTCATAGCCAGTCGAATAGCGTCATCGGGTGATACTAAGTCGTTCTTCCAACTGGAAATTTGATTGCGGACACGATCAACTAAGCCATTGTCATCGAGATCGGCTTTTAAAAGCTCGCGCACCACGAAGAGTGAATCAGCTGGGTCAAAAATGGAAAAGCCAGGCTTACGACCCGAAGCGTCAACCTCTTCGCGAAGAATTGCCATGCCCAAGCTATGAAAGGTCGAGACTGTCAGACCACGAGTCGTATCGGCATCGAGTAGTTCGGTAACCCGCGCCTTCATTTCTCTTGCGGCCTTATTGGTAAAGGTCACCGCGTAGATATGCTTTGGATTTATAAACTTTTTGGTCAGCAGCCACGCTATTTTATAAGTAATTACTCGAGTCTTACCACTACCAGCGCCAGCCAGCACTAACATCGGCCGCTCGCAATCTTGCACAGCAGCTCGTTGTTGAGGGTTTAATTGTTGAAACAAAAGGGCCTCGCTAGCACGACTAGGGAAAACAAAAACGGAAGCAAATCAGACCTAGAGTCTACGGGCAGAGAGGCCGCAACAAAAGCCCTTTTTATCGCTCATTCAGCTTTTATTTCCTCATCGGCAAACCGCTGTAGGCAAATTAAGCCACCTCAAGTCGGCTGATTGGCGTCGAGAGAGCCCTCTCTATCTAATTGACAAACATCAAGCATCATTTATCTCGAGACATGCATGGTGTACACTATTGTGACAGGTGTTTTTTGGGCGGGGGCACAATACATTCACAGATCTTCAGCAAGAATTGTGATTAAATTGGAAAAAACAATAAAAATAAAGAGTCCACGTGGAACGAAGTAAAATAGAACGCCACTTTAACTGCGGCCGATACCAAAGAGCCTTAAGCGGGCTGAGCGAAAACGAGCGATCTGCTTGGGGTGATACCACCAAGCTCAGATGCATGCGAGCAATGGGGCACAAAGACGCGATAGCTTATGCAGACCAGCTTCGCTCCATAATTTCCGATAGGTCAGAGGCTTACCCGATGACTACCTCCGAACGCAATAACCAGTTGCGCTATATATCACTAGTCTACGCGGAGCAAAATCGAGCTAAAGATGCCTGCACAATCATGGCTAGGCTGTGCAAGAAAAGTCCTAATGTAGCCGCCCTTCATCGAGAATATGCCTTCGCGCTAAGCAACGATTCACAGCTCGATAAGGCTGAATTACAATTAAATCGCGCGATCAAGTTAAAGCCCGACAGTGCCAGCTCACACGCTCAGCTGGCACTTATCTACTGCCGAACAGGTCGTGCCGACGCTGGCTATAACGGCTATTCAAGAGCCGCCACACTAGAGCCTAATAATGTCGCCTATACTCAACGCCTACTATACTGGAGCAATTACTTAGAGCACACCACTCAGCAAAGCAATTACCAGCTAACTCAACTTTGGGTTAACAAGGCGTTTCCAAACCAACAAAGCGTCAGCGATACGCTGAACACGGCTAATCCGGCCCGGCAGTTAAAACTCGCCTTCGTGTCATCCGACTTTTGCGCTCACGCTATCCGATTTTTTATTCAACCGCTGCTAACGGGCTTGAATAAAGACGAGTTCCACTTAACCGGCTATAGCGACGCGAAAGCAGTTGACCAGGCAACGGCGGCTATCGGCGAGCTATGTGATGTTTGGCGAGACAGCTCGCAAATTGACGATACTCAATTCGCAACACAGATCACCGCCGACAAAATTGATATTCTGGTTGATCTCAACGGCCATACTAGCGGCAATCGTCTTGGTGTATTCGCCAAACATGTGACCCCGATACAACTGAGTTGGCTTGGCTACCCCTCGACAACTGGCCTAAAAAGCATTGGCTATCGAATCACCGACCGAGTTGTCGATCCGAGCGAACTGCATGACCAGTTTTTTAGTGAAAAACTATTACGTCTATCAAATGGTTTCTTATGCTATAAACCGCTAGAGAACGCTCCCGATATTAACCCGAGCGGGGACCAAAGCCATATACGCTTTGGATCGTTTAGTAACTTAGCCAAGATATCTAGCCTTACGCTGGACTGCTGGTCGGCCGCGCTGCTCGCTGTGCCAAAGTCTACTCTTTACGTTAAGCGCCAGCAGCTAACGAACAAAAACGCCTCGGGCTTCTTTATACAGCAACTTGTTGATCGCGGCATATCGGAAGATCGCATTATATTTAACCACTCGACAGCGAAAGTCGAACACCACTTAGATGAGTACAACAATATTGATATTGCCTTAGACACAACTCCATACAACGGCACTACTACTACCTTAGATGCTTTATGGATGGGCGTACCGGTGATCTCGCTCAAGGGCCAAACACACGCCAGTCGTGTAACTGCGAGCATCTTGTACCGACTTAATTTAAGTGGTTTAGCAACTGACACTGTGTTTGAATTTGGGGAGCGCGCTAAAGAGCTTTCGGCGCTGCAAGAGACCTTACATGAGCTACGTTTTGGTCTGCGAAAAAGAATGAAGGAATCGGCGCTAATGAACGAAAAGCAGTTTGGCCGCGAGTTCGGTAACGCCCTCAGATCACAATGGCGGGATTGGTGTCATGAACGCGACCTTACCCAAACGACCACGGCGTCGTTAGATGAGGTGAAAAAATGAGTGACTATAACAATGAATCGTTAGAGAACTTGGCATCTATGTCAATTCGCGCTCTGCGTGCCAGTAAGCACGATGAAGCAATAGAGATTACTCAAGAAATGATTTCACGGCGAGACGACCACGCCGGCGCACATGCAGTTCAATTTAGCAGCCTGTTCAAATCTGAAAAATTTGAGCAGGCAAGACGAATGGGGGGCCGCGCGGCAAAACTGAACCCTGAGTCGGTATTTATCTTAAATAACCAAGCTTGCCTACAATTAGAAGCCAAGCAACCTGCCGCCGCCGCAGGTTTATTAAAATCGTTAATAGATCAATTTGGCGAACAAGGTCAATGGCTTTATAACTTAGCTCTAGCGCAGCGAATGGTCGGCAACTTTGAATATGCAATTAACACGTTCCGCCGCACCTTAGACTATCAGCCCGAACATGACCGTGCGGCTTTTCAGCTCGCCGACTGCCTTAAAATAGTCGGCCAACATGAAGAAGCCGTTCGAGCATATGATTATGTGCGGTTACTGCGCAGTAAACACGCACCAACACACAGCAATTACATACACAATGCCGTTGCTAACAACGGCCTATCGGCAACAGATCTCGACCATGAACTGTCGTTATGGCGAGAGCGATTCATACCCAACGATAAACGTTATACAGTTGACCAACCAAGCTCCGCCTTGAGCATAAATATAGGCTTTCTGATTGGCGTGATACCCGATCTTTGGTTACGTTCAATGGTGGTTCCGGTGATCAACGAGTTGGCTAACAGTAAAGACTCGATTAGTGTTTATTGGCACGACGAGAAACCGCCAATCAACCTTTTCGATGAGCAAGTTTCGGTTGTTTTATCAGCCAACCTGAGTGACGCTAACTTCGCCCGGCAGGTGCGTGCCGATGGCATCGATATCATGATCGATATTTGCGGTATGCGCTTAGGCTCTCGCCAACGCGCACTCGGCTTGCATTTAGCTGGGCGCCAATACGGGTGGCTAGCCCATGAGGGTTACTATGCGACACCCTTAGTAGTCGCTCTAGACCAGAAGATGGACGCGCAGCGCTTCTATATCGAAAGCCACAATGAAACCACACAAGCGGCCGCAAAGAAGACCCTGATCGGCATCGCTAGCCAGAGAGGTCTAGCGTATGAGGTAATCAAAACTTGGAGCTATATTTTGCAGCAGTTGCCCGACTGGAAACTGCTTCTTGATGCGCAGGAAAACCACATTATCAAAGCGCTTCGCCAACGCTTCTCAAGCATGGGGGTCGACAGCAACAGGCTAATTTTCGATAAGAAATTGGGTGCGGCCAAAGGCTCGGTGGTGCTCGATAACTTCATACAAAACGATCCGGTAACGGCAAGTTACGCACTCCATTCAGGCGGTATACTTGTGGCACTCAGTGGCCCCTTGTTCCCGGCGCAGCAAAGTGCCGCATTGTTGTCTCAGGTTGATCGAGATGACTGGCTATGTGCCTCAACATCGGAATATGTTGCTCGTGCAATCGCTCTAGCCGACGGAGCATTAGCCGAGCCGCTTAACCAAGAACAGTTTGATCTCAGCCGCTTAAACAACCTACAAACCTTTGCCACTCATTTTAGAAATACCATAAGCAGCTGAAGCTTCAGTGCCTTACCATTAAAAAAGCCAGCATGAGATCTCAGCATAGCTCAGGGACGAAATAAAAATAGGCTGGAATGTCTCCAATTGAGGCGGAAAACGCAGCTAATAGCTGGCAATTGGCAAGTCCAAGTGCCCTTGGGGTATTTTCAACGAAAAGTGGGGACATTACAGACATTTTTATTCGTTCGTCGAGTTATGCATAGATCTCATTGTTTCAATCTCAACCATAACAGCGCATTAAGCTGCGATCAAACTTTGAATATTAGCATCAAGGTCGGTACGACTTTAGACCTGTTGTGCGAGCAACTGGGCTGCTGTACCATTTACAGCTGTTGTACTCTCTAAAATCAATGGCGCTGTTATTAGCTCGCATTAGCTATGATTCAGGCGTTCAGGCCTTCTACCCCCTGACGCTGCGCTTAATATTATAAAAATAAGCACTGGAACAATTATGAATCGTTTTAATAGCAGCAAGCGTAATGGCTTAAGACACGGGCTGGCTATCATCGCAGTCGTGTCACTGGTCGGCTGTGAAACCGTCAAGCCTAATTGGCAACGCCATACCACAGGGCTAGATCACGAGCTTAAGGCCCATACCGGCGATGCTGATCTTAATGCACCAGCGAATAATCAGTCGTCTGTGCCGTTGGTAACCGAGAGTCGTAAATCACAGGCTAAGATTTATCCTGGACAAGCGATCATTACGCCAGAATCTCGATCATCGACTACGCCTGACGCACGCTTCCGCGCTAAAGGTGGCGACATTGTTCTTAACTTTGTCGACATTCCTATCCGCGAAGCGGCACGCATGATCCTCAGCGATCAACTCGGTAAAGAATTTACCATATCGCCTGAGGTACAAGGTCAAGTCAGCTTAAACAACCAAGGAGGTTTATCCAGCAGTGATTTAGTGCCAACCTTAGAGGTGTTGTTATCGACCGTTAATGCGCGCTTAACTATTCAAAACAACAGCTACAGTATTGTGCCTGGGGCTGAACGCACCTTGACGGTCAGCCAAGGCAACTTTGAAATCATTCCATTGCGTTACATCGACGCGGCCGAATTTGCCAAGCTTCTCGACGGCTATCAAGTGTCAGCAACAGCGATCAAGCGAGGCAATTTATTGGCTTTGAACGGCTCCAATAGCAAGATAAAAAAGGTCAAAGAGTTAGCACGTAGTTTTGATGTGAACTGGTTAAAAGGGATGTCAATTGGCCTATTTCCAGTCGACAACACCAGCGCCGAAACAATACGTGGCGAGCTAGTCGAGCTATTTGGTCAAGAGATTGACAAGAGCCAGGCTCAAGCTATGCGTATAATCGCAATTGAGCGCTCTAATTCAATCATGGTGATCGCCAACCACACCGACTCGGTGAAAATGATCGGTGATTGGGTCGAACGTTTAGACAAGGCCGGCGGCGCATCCAACCAAGCATTCTTTATCTATCGAGTTCAAAATGGCCGTGCCACCGACTTAGCCAAGCTACTCGAGTCTATGTTTGGAAATACAGGGTTTGGCAATACAAATCAATTAGCTAGCGATGATGAGCGCAGCCGAACGGCACCACGCTCGCTAAGTAATTTGCAGCCAAAAAACAACTTTAGAGTGGTCGCCGATGAAAGCACTAACAGCCTAATTGTTACTGGCAGCCCGCATTATTACAAAGCCGTTCGGGATGCAATGAAGCAGCTCGACAGCACGCCATTGCAAGTACTGATCGAAGCTCGCATTATGGAACTCACCCTAAGCGACGATTTACAGTATGGCCTCGAATGGTACTTAAACGGCTCACGTGGCAATTCGAATACCCGTGGTGGGCTTGACTTAGGCAGCCCCGGTATCGGCGCGATTCAACCCGGCTTCAGCTATGTTGTAAAACGTGCAGGTGAAGTTCGTGCGGCACTCAATGGCTTAGCCGATGATTCTCGCTTAAAAGTTCTCTCGTCACCCTCGTTAATGGTACTCAATAATCATACCGCTAGTATTTTAGTCGGCGACGAAGTGCCCATTCCAACGCGTCAAGCGGTCAGCAACATCTCGCCTGAAGCACCGACTGTTAGTGAAATCGAATATCGTAATACAGGCATTCTGCTGACCGTATCGCCTCGCGTTAATTCGGGCGGCATGGTCACCATGGAGATTAGCCAGGAGGTTAGCAGCGTGATCAACAACACCACATCACAGATCGATGCCCCCACCATTCAGCAACGCCAATTGAACAGCACCGTGTCGATCCGAGACGGTCAGACCGTGGTGTTAGGCGGGTTGATTAGAGAGCAAAGCTCGAACCGCGAAACGGGGGTGCCGCTACTTAAAGATATTCCAGTCTTGGGGAAATTGTTCAGCACCACCACTGATGTCTCGAAGCGCACAGAGTTGATCGTATTGATAACGCCACGAGTTATCTCTAACGGCGATGACACCGACGCAATTACTAAAGAGTATCGCGAGAAAATGATTGGCTTACGCCCTATTCCATTGAGCCAGCTTTAAATTAGCAAGCTCGGCTGAATGCGACAACAGCACTTAAGTTAAAAACTTACTATTTCTAAGCGCTGAGTGTGGAACTTAGGCTAGTTTGAATCAAATACGATAGAGGTTTAACGGCACGTTAATTGCCCTAAGCGTGCAATTCGTATTTCTCATGCTCAAATCTTCCTGAGCCCAACAGTGGGGTCTACTGGGTTGATCGAACTAATTCCAACTTTGGGACTTGTTCATGAGGTCGCGAGCAGAGATTAAATCGAACCGATGTCTGTTGATTTTTTTACTCAATTAAAATCAACTACCACACTGGATGTCATGCTGTGTACGGCGAGCTTTCCTTTGTGAAGTAGACAGTTATTCTGGCAATGACTACGAGCATTGCCGAACATGACTGCAGGACAAACTTCATCACACTACCAGCGCCTTCGCTATAAAGCTCTGTGCGTACGCGGTCATAAATATGTACTTAGCCTTACCTACGTTCTGCAGGTAAGGCTAAACACAGGTGATACGCGCTTGCGATTCAACGCTATATCAGTGTGATAAAATCAGTCAAAAACAGCCCCGATTTATAGTGACTTCAAATACTCCAAGAGTGCTTCTTTGTCTATTTGGCTTAGAGCGGTACCGTAATAGTGCCCCTCTTTTCTATTTCCACGTAAAGTCGCATCGACGTAAAAGTCGCCACCGTCAACAAAGCCAGCACCGTCAACGTCGTACTCTCTCGCTCCAACGTAGAAGCCGTTTGGACGATCACTCGGTGCCTTCAATAAATCTCTAAGTGTACGAACCGAACCGTTATGAAGGTACGGCCCAGTAAAGGCAACGCCATCAAGTGGCCTAGCTCGGTACGACGTAACAGACAATTCAGGCCTGTCCACTTGCCCCGCTGAATAATCTATTATCAATGCTTCAATTGCATCATCCACCGGTAAATCCGGATAAGCTGATCTAGCCTTAGCTTTGAACCCTAGAGTTTCGTAGTGCGCATTTGTGACCACTTGTGTCGAAATCCCTAGCAGAGCTAACGCATTGAAATTTTCAGGCACTTGCTCTCCGAATGGTATGCCCGTGTTAGGATCAACTGAATCTGGCGCTGCGTTTGCTAGAACGGAGCCCAAAATTCCAGTTGTTTCTTCGCGTAAGCCGTAATCTGCTGAGAACGCCTCATCGGTGCCCACATCTTCTGGCAACACTCTCGTTACTTTTGTATAACGCCGTCCAATTGAGTTTGCCTGAGTTAATTCAGAGTCGTCTACGCCATCTGAAGTGTCGATATGACAAGCAGAGCAGTTATCGGCGTATAGAGCCCTTCCGTTGTTAACCAGCTGAGGGTCGAGTGGAGGGAAACTGTTAGGCCATTTTGGCGAGTTCAATTTTGAAAGCGCCGTTTCTATTACATTTAAATTATCTACTTTCGGTGTGTAATCAAACAAAGGGGTGATTGCTCGAAATGCGAGTTCTATAATATCTGGGACATTCTCATCCTCATCAATATTGACAGACCCGAAAACGCCCAATACTTCACCGATATTTCGTTCAATGGGGTTATTTGAAACGCAGTTAGTCTGTACACACTCGAGTTCAGAAACGCCCCAAAGAAACGGATAACTTACCGGTGCCGTGAGGTCTACAGCCGCTTCATCATCTTTCCCTGCTTGGTGCACGTGTAATTCATTAAGAATCGAACCGATGGCGTCTAGCCGCCCTGGACCACTCTCGACAACATAATTATTACGTCCGGTAAATCCGCTTAGATATTCCTCAGCACTTTTTAGGTATGCTTTCCCCGCTGAAGCCGCTACCGGCCACGCTTGAAAATCACGATTTCGAACAACATACCAAAAAAATCTACTTTTAAAGCGTGACAGCTTAGCAGGGTCATTAAGTGTTTCTTGCAGCGCACTTACCATATCTAACAAGAATTGGGGTGTGTTCGCGTTAGTCTGCCCCCCCTCTACTAGGTATCGGTCATCGCCGTATACAAATTCGCCTGTATGGCAGGCAGAGCAACTCAAACCGAGATAATTTCTATTATTGAGTCTGCTTTTATCTTTAAGAAAACCGAACGGTAAGCCTTCCAATGCGTAATCTGATTCTTGATTACCACTATTTGAGTACGAACTGTCCGCAGAAGCGAACCCGTATTGGGCTAGCGATTCACTTGACGAGAATAAAACTTCTGATCCCGCTCTTTCTATGGTTTGAAAGACTTCCCATTTGATCAAGTGTGAACCTTGCTCCGTTTTATACCAATCGTCTCTGCAGTTATTTACACCATCACTATAGCAACTTTCATCCCATGTATTTAACCACAAAGATTCAGATTTTACGGCACCTGAACACACCAACAGCAAAACAGCCAATAAAGGCATATAACTAACTTTCATCTAATATTCTCCGGTACTTTATATTATAGTCCAACAGCAAATAGCCCTAGCTATCACTCAATATCAAACCTTACTTAATGAGAAGGTGTCCGTTCTAAGATAAATAAATCCTAGAGCCTATTCATTGTCTAAAGCCTATACTTTCGCTAAACTAACAAATAGAAAATTCCAACTCTATTGCTTGCGAATTGTCGTAATAATACAATTTGAGAGATTAATAACGTTACAGACCTGAATAACCGACGACCCTTTATTATGTTTGCCGTTTGAGAGAATATTTATAACTTCGATTTTTGATAGACGGTTGGTGTTTCTCCTGTCGTCTGTTTGAAAACCCGAATAAAGTGACTGCTATCACTAAAATGTAATAGTGCCGCAATTTCGGTAACGGTCAATTTTTTGTCGGCCAAGTACCCGACAGCCAGTTTGATCCGTTCACGTTTAAGGACTTCTAAAAATGAGGTATTTTCAGCATTAAGCTGCCTCTGTAAACTTCTGACGCTTATCTTCAAATTTTCTGCCCATGCCTTTTGAGTCGGCAAAATATCTGGTAATTGATTGGCTATGTAGTATGAAGTCTTACCTGAAATTGGAATTTGATCAAACTCTTTAAGCTCATCATCGAGCATCACCTCTAACATGTTTGAGATATTTCGATTATACAGAGGGTTTCTAAGCTTATATATTTCCTTGCTATAATGCAGTTCATTTTGTTCTGCGCCGAACTGAACCGGACACCTAAAGCGGTTTTCAAATGTTGCTACATTATTGGGAGTTTCTCGTCTAAGCATTACGGCTGTTGGTAGTGCTGTGGGGTGATCATAAATACTCGAAAAAAAACGTACGATGTAAGAAACCATAAAATCTATCGTGTACTTTGGGTTGCCATCGTAAGTTTCAACTTTATTAAAAATCAAACTGATGTCATTCGATTCCTTTAGTGTTGTATGAATGACCGTGGTGAATGTTTCACCATAGCGTTGCGAGGCTAATTTAAAAATTTTCTCAGCCGAGTCCTGTGATGCCGCCAGCAGTGAAAACTGATTTGTTGTGAAGATCGAAATGTCGGCTAAACTGACCGAAAACGCATCATCATTGAGCAGCTCGGCCGATTCATTAAGCAGCATGTCGGCCGTTTCTTGAGGAAACCGGTCGTGAGGTTGAAGGTTGATTAGACTTCCAATATTGTATCTGGTAAATAGCGGTTTTGGGTTGATGTCTCGGCACTCTAAGCCTTTCTTCACAAGCGCAACAAAACGTGCATTAATACTGTGTTTTAGTTCCAACTCTACCCTCTTATTGTGAAGCCCTCGTTCAAAAAAATGACTGGACAGGGATCACGTCTTCCGTTTTTGCAGCGTTATTATTCAACCTATCTATACGAACAGTGTAACCCGAAATGATCATTGGTTTTTGTTCGGGTGTATTCTCTACTTTTTAGGTCGTAATAATTGTTTTACTTATCGCCGGAACTTTTGTTTTAGATTCCAGCATAACTCCAGTGCAAAAATAAAATAGCTGACATGTTCATGATTGAAGTAAAACTTGAGTGTAATAAAGAGTTATTGCTCGATTTTTTAACAAAACATTAGAATTTATCGGAAGTTACCTATAGCGACGCTAGCATCGAAGTACCCCTTGGACTTTCCCCAAGAGTACCAATGTGCATTGCTGCCATGTGAGTCTGAAATTGCCGCACAACAGGATAGGTGTCTGGATCCTTCGCACTCAATTTCGAGAAGGGCGTTTGCCATTGATGTATTGCTGGCCAACAATAATGCCACTGCTACCGGACTTATCTTTGCTGTTTTCTTCATTACTATTGGCACTTTTTTTGACTTAATGTGAATAACTATATTGTTATTCGGATAATTGCTTATTAAAACTCAGGACATACGTTCACGAGTCGCTGCACCATTGTCGGAAAGTTAATTGCATATCCTCGAATATTGTTTTTCAGTTTGTAATTTGGAGCTTTGCCTTCCCACTCAGGATAGAGCTCGACAGTTCTACAATATTGCATCAACATCGCATCGAGTAATTGTCGATTTAACTGATCTAAATTTTCATCACTACAGTAGGAGATTTCTCCAGGAGACTTGTCTAGACAATAGTGAAAATTTTCGGGTAGCGTGTAATAGAGAGTACGCAAGATATGGGCTTCTCGAACTTCATTCCTAGCGTCAATCGAGATAATAATTCCAGGCGCATGTGGCTGATCAGCCTCTGATAACGCAATGTCACTGTGCAAGAATAACAATACCATCAAGGTCAGTAGGCGTAAAATGTCAGCGATTAAATTCATTGTACTCCATCATGAATATTGTCCAGTTTATTGAATCGCAAGGAGTGTCGATATAGTGATCAGTCCGACTTTGCTGAGCATCTCTGCTCTTGCGAAAGTAAAGCACAGTAATGGACAAATGTAAATTATTCCTCGCTTTGTAGAAAAAGCGAGTACTCACCCATCGTTAGAGCATTACATTTCGTCAACACAAATACAAAACTGAATTTGTTCAGGAAGAACAGGGTTAGATTACCAACACAACTACTAGAGCAACGAATATGCATCAACCTAGAAAGAGCATTATTTCGCGGGCGGTTACGCCTTACTATATGTGCGACGTGCTTTCCTTGATCATGACTCTGGCAATGACTACGAGCATCACCGAGCATGGCTACAAGACAAACTTCATCACAACTCCGGCGTCTTCGCCATACAGCTATGTGCGTACGCGGTCATGAATAATCATTGTCATTGTAGTGCCAAAGGTGTGCTCCGACCTTTCGCTACCATGATTAGATGACCAAACAGAAAGGCAGATGCCGGGACTTAATCCATAAACTGTTCAAATTCAATTTCGAAGAACACAATTACAGAGCCGCTAATTTTCTCTAGCTATGATTGTATCTCTGAGTTATTTTTGTTATTCATTGGCCTTAGCTGACAATTACGAAATAAAAAAGGGACAAAACCTACTCCGGCTATAAGTTAAAAGCCAGACCCGGGTTGTAATAAGAAACTATTTTCCTCACTGCTTGAGGCGCGACCCAAGATCTTATTTCTATGTGGATACCGGCCAAATCGCTCAATGATCGATTTATGTTTGATTTCAAAATTCAAGTTTGATTCGATACCAAGATTAGTAAATAAAGTCATCGCTTGCCCATGAATTATTAGCGATTCACTATGCATAAATGGCATATATAGAAAACTCTTTTGTTCCGACGTTAACTCTAAATCAAGCCCTTTCGATATTGCCGACTGCGCCAGTGATAACGCGAGAGAGTCATGAACAAACGACTCTGCCTTGCCACGATACATATTTCTTGAAAATTGGTCGAGTACAATAACTTCAGCTAGGCAACCGAGGGCTGTCGAGCGCCAAGAAAATAATTCGCATTTAGACGCTTGAGTATGGATTTCGCTAAACCTTGATCGAATTAACTCATCAAAACGCTCATCCTTTTTAAATCGTTGAACTTTATCAATTTCAATAAACCAAAATTCTATAATTTCATTATGCATTTTTGATTCCCAAATATATTTAACAATTTATACTTCGATGCGATATCGACGTATAGCCAACAATCAGCCACGCCATTCTTTAACAGCACTGCTCACATATTTACTTGCAGTGCTTCAGCGAAGGCCAATTTTTTGCTAACTCTATTTTTTCTTAGTAGTTCAGTGCTTCAACAGTTATGTCTCGACCAAAACCGGCTAATTTAGAAGCACCTTGGCTCGCTTCGAATGTGCCCGTCGCAGTAAGAGGGCCAAAGTCCGGTCGGTCACAGGTGAATGACATTAACGTCGTAACGTTACCCGATACCGTGTTGCCAGAAAATGTTCCGTCAAACAGAAATTCACCACGACAGGTCGAAATCACTTGGTTATTCCGGCCACGAATCCTTATCGGGAAAAGCCCTGTAGGTATACTAAATCCCCCATCAGGCCCAATGCTAGATGTGCCTGAAAATTGAGCAAATGCAATACGCACTTGTTGGCTACCGGCAACAACACCCAACACTTCGACAACCATTCTCGTGGGCTCATCGCTAGTGTCTACAATATTTTTTCCCTCGAAGGCTAAATTCAAATCTCCGTTATATAAACCAGTAGTGAATAACGTGAAGGATGGTAGTACTGGTGCCGGTGCGCCTCCTGAACTGGAACTACCCCCACCACAAGCTGTAAGTGTGATTGCACAAAAGACAGTAAATACCATCTTGAAAGAAAGAGTCTTTGTATCAATAGTCATGATTTTTTTGGCGTACTAACGCCGGAATTATTTGAATGTCTGAAAGGATTTAGCGCCCATGAGGGCAGCTAGTTTTGATCAGAACCGTCAGCAAGGCAAGTTCTGATTAGCGTTCCAAGTGTCGATGCTATTGAGCAACAATAGCACCTTTATATTCTTTAGAGATAAGTTTCAGTGTTGTTGTTGCGCTTAATAAGCGTTGAGCTAGCTTTGGTTTTTTACTCGAAATTAGCAAGATATTTAAAACTAACCGCAGCACAGTAAGAATCCGCAATACGAAAATTCGAGTTGGTAAAGATTCCTCGGCGCTGACGATTCTCGATCGCCGTTGTAAAATGAACGCGCGCGCCACTACGTCTGGTTAGCGCGATTGATTGTCATCTCTTGTTTGAAAACTCGGCCTATAAAAAAGGGGCAGCGCTATTTCTAGAGCGACCCCTTCCCTTCTACCTAAAAGTTTGAACGAGTTTACATCACGCCGTAGGCCAACATAGCATCAGCAACTTTGATAAAACCTGCGATATTCGCGCCTTTAACATAGTCAACTTGGTCCGTCGTTTCATGCAGACCGCTGCCGTGCTTAACACAGCTTGCGTGAATTCCAGACATGATTTTGCGTAAGCGTTGGTCCATCTCCTCGCGATCCCATGACAAACGCATACTATTCTGGCTCATCTCCAAACCGGATACGGCAACTCCACCGGCATTAGCCGCTTTGCTTGGGCCAAATAGTACCCCAGCGTGTAATAACGCGTCGATACCATCTTTATAGGTAGGCATATTCGCGCCTTCGCAAACCGCCATCACGCCGTTTGCAATCAACATCTTGGCGTCGTCTAAGGTTATCTCATTTTGTGTTGCACATGGAAAAGCCAAATCAGCTTTTACTTCCCACGGGGCTTTGCCTTGGTGATACTCACAACCGTATTTCTCAGCGTACTCAGAAATACGACCGCGACGGCCACCCTTAAGCTCTTTTACGAAAGCCAGTTTCTCAGCAGTGATACCGTCAGGATCATGGATGTAACCGGACGAATCAGACATGGTCACAACCTTAACGCCTAACTCAGTCGCCTTTTCACAGGTATACTGCGCCACGTTTCCAGAGCCCGAGACGATAGCTACTTTGCCATCGAGCTTATGGCTATGGTGATTCATCATGTCTTCCATCATGTACACACAGCCGTAGCCAGTCGCTTCTGTGCGGATTTCGCTACCACCGAACTCTAAGCCCTTGCCAGTTAGCACACCAACAAACTCATTTCGGATACGCTTGTACTGACCAAACATATAACTTACTTCACGCGCGCCAACACCAATATCGCCCGCCGGCACGTCGGTGAATGGCCCGATGTGTCGATACAACTCAGTCATAAAAGCTTGGCAAAAATGCATCACTTCACGGTCTGATTTACCTTGAGGATTGAAGTCAGCACCACCTTTACCACCGCCCATTGGCAGGCCAGTCAAGCTATTCTTAAACGTCTGTTCAAAGGCTAAAAACTTCAAGATGCTGGGTGTGACACTCTTATGGAATCGAATGCCGCCTTTGTAAGGGCCAATGGCATTATTACATTGCACACGATAGCCGCGATTGACTCGTACGTTACCATCGTCGTCTTCCCATGCTACGCGGAAAGTGATCATGCGGTCAGGCTCACTCATACGCTCCAAAATTCTAGCCTGTGTGTATTTTGGTTTGTCGTGGATAAAAGGAATAATAGTGGCCGCTACTTCTTCTACCGCTTGTTGAAATTCAGTTTCCCCTGGATTGCGGCGTTTTAAGCCGATCATAAACTCTTCTAATTCTTCTCTGACGTTGTTTGTTGTCAATTTCATCACCTTGTGTGTAAACCATCTTTTTAGTATGAATAGCTCTTTGCGAGAGCCGTGATAATCTTTAAAAGGCTAAGCCGCTCATTGATTGACGCCCCTAGATTCACCCTTATTGCCGTTAGACTCATCGAACAATAAACCCTTTTTACTGGCATATACACCTAATGTCTATAATCCTTTTGTTCTATTGCATAGTTAGGGCAAACAAGTTTTACTCTAAACACGCCTAGACTAAGGGCTACTCATGCACACACAAAGTGTCGCTTTTTAGGCTTTGACTGACAATAAATCGGTAGCCGTTGAAGCTTAGAAAATAATAAATGCACTACTCATCAGAGGGTAATTAATGAAGACTTCAGACCTGTTCGTAAAAGCATTAGAAAATGAAGGTGTAGAATATATCTATGGCATACCTGGTGAAGAAAATTTAGATTTTTTAGATTCTCTTCAAGGCTCGTCAATCAGGTTAATTCTAACCCGCCACGAACAAGCCGCTGGCTTCATGGCGGCCACCTACGGCCGCCTCACTGGCAAACCAGGAGTATGCCTGTCAACCTTAGGCCCAGGCGCAACAAACTTTGTAACATCAGCCGCTTACGCGCAGTTAGGCGCGATGCCGATGATCATGTTAGCGGGCCAAAAACCGATTCGTAAGAGCAAGCAAGGCCGATTCCAAATCGTTGATGTGGTCGGACTTATGAAACCAATTACTAAGTACTCTGAGCAGATCGTTGATGGTAATAATGTACCCGCAATGGTGCGTGACGCGTTTAGAATTGCGATGGAAGAACGACCTGGTGCAGCCTACTTAGAACTGCCAGAAGACATCGCGGAAGAAGAGACTAACGCAAGCCTTTTTGAGGTTGTCGGTCACCGCCGCCCAAGCGCTGATCATAAGTCAATTGATGCCGCTGTTGAGATGATTCAAAATGCCAAATTACCTCTTTTATTAATTGGCGCTGGCGCCAACCGAAAGCTCGCCGGTAAAATGTTGCGTAAATTTATTGATGAGACTGGGATTTATTTCTTCAATACACAATTAGGCAAAGGCGTAATCGATGAACGTCACCCACAATATTTAGGCACTGCGGCGCTGTCGTCCAACGACTATTTACATTGTGCGATCGAACGTTCTGACCTAATCATCAACGTTGGTCATGATGTCATCGAAAAGCCACCATTCTTTATGGAGAAAGGCGGTAAAAAAGTGATTCATTTAAACTTTTTCGCGGCGCAAATCGACGATGTCTATTTTCCGCAACTTAATGTTGTTGGCGATATCTCATCGTCAATGTGGGAAATCTCTGAGAAAATAGAGATTTCTGAGGATCGAGATTTTAGCTACTTTAAGCGTGTTAAAGATAAAGTAAACAGCCATATAACTAAGTACTTTAAAGACGATCGCTTCCCGATGCTACCTCAACGTTTGGTCAATTTGCTACGCCAGAATTTGGACGACGAAGACATTGTCACCTTGGATAATGGCGTGTACAAAATTTGGTTTGCGCGGAATTATGAATGCCGCGCACCCAATACTATGCTGCTCGATAATGCATTGGCGACGATGGGTGCAGGCTTACCCTCGGCCATGGCCGCAAAGCAAATTCACCCTAATCGTAAAGTAGTGTCGATCAATGGTGATGGTGGCTTCATGATGAACTCACAAGAGATCGAGACAGCTGTTCGCATGGGCTTAGACCTAGTCGTAATTATTCTCAACGACAGCGCTTACGGCATGATTAAATGGAAGCAAGAGGGTGTTGGCTTTGACAACTTCGGCTTAGATTTCAAAAACCCTGATTTCGTAATGTACGCTGAAAGTTTTGGTGCCCATGGTTACCGCGCTGAATCAGATGAGCAATTCCAAAGCATTTTGGATACCGCACTGAACTCGAAAGGGGTACACATCATAGATTTGCCAATCGACTATTCGTTGAACCATTCAATCTTGAATGTATTACTCAAAGAAAGCGCGTGCATTATTTAATTCGCAATTTTTAACCCGTAATACACAAGAGCAGCTCAACCGGCTGAGGTAAAACAAACTATGAGTACTATTCAGGTTAACAACCCATTCGACCAAAGCTTAATAAAAAGCATGCCAGTCAGCACTTCTGAGCAACTTGAAAGTGCTATTAGCAAAGCACACAGCTTGGTTGAGAATCGTGACAACTGGTTGCCCGCTCACCAGCGAGTAGAGATACTCGAGCGGGTAATCAGCATTATGAGTGAGCAAGTTGAGGAGCTCACTCAACTTGCAGCAAGTGAAGGCGGCAAGCCGTACATTGATTCCAAAGTTGAGGTGCTTCGCGCAATCAACGGCGTTAAATTGGCGATTGAACACATCCCACAAATCAAAGGCGAGCAAATTCCGATGGGGCACACCACCTCATCGGCTAATCGAATAGCGTACACACAACGAGAACCGATTGGTGTTGTCTGCTCGGTCAGTGCGTTTAACCACCCGCTTAACTTGATTGTGCACCAGACCATACCAGCACTCGCGGTTGGTTGCCCAGTGCTAATTAAGCCTGCGGCACTAACGCCATTGTCTTGCTTTCGGTTTGTCGAGATTCTACAAGAGGCCGGTCTACCAGAAGGCTGGTGTACTGCGCTGCTAACCAGCCGCGAAGATTCTGAACGAATGGTTTGCGATCAACGAGTAAACTTCTTCTCGTTTATTGGTTCTGCCAAGGTTGGTTGGATGTTGCAATCGAAGCTATCGCCTGGCACGCGCTCGGCCTTGGAACATGGTGGTGCGGCTCCAGTGATCGTCGATCAAAGCGCTTTCGACAGTGAAAGCGATGTTGACGAAATGCTAGAAAGCTTAACCAAAGGCAGGTTTTATCATGCCGGT
>JAESTB010000075.1 GCA_016763815.1 Arenicella sp. | reverse complement strand
TTTGAGCCGCTTTGGCGGCTTTACGCTGTAGGCGGAGATGTTGGCGCCGCTTCCAACGTTGACGAACTTGAGAGCGCCAGATAAAGCTAATGATAAAGTGCGCCGAGACACTTAGGGTTAGGCCGACAATTAAACAACCCATCCAAAGTGCCACATAATGCCAGCCCAGTTGAAATATTGTTATTTGGTGGAGTGCCACTGGTTCTATTTGCAGAATGCTAGCGCCGAGTAAATAACAAGGAGTGTAAAGAGGAATCCAAGTCACCGGGTTGGATATCCAAATGCCGGCGATCGCGAAGGGCAGGTTGCCGCGCATCAAGGCCGCTAGAAAAATCGCCGGAACCATCTCAAATGGCATCGGCAAGAACGCACAGAACAATCCTATAGCGACGCCCTTAGCGGTGCTCTGCCGGTTAAATGTCCAAAGTTCTTGCTGCTTTAAACTGTCACCAAAAATATGCAGGTAACGATATTGCTGTATCTCTTTAACAGTCGGCAGATGTTTACGTAGATTCTTAAATAACTTCAAAGTCGTCGGGCGTTAGGCGTTCCGTTTTCTGGGCAGTTTATTATAGGCTGTTGGGCGTGATGAGTGTTATGATAGTTTAAACTATCGATGATTAAATTTGATTAATAGGATGTTAATCGAACTGGAGAGCCTGAGCACAGTGCTCGAAATAAATTTCGGCATCGCTTTATAAAGTGTTTTCGGAATAGTTTTCTAAATAGTCACGTAAAGTCGAGTTAGCAATTATAAGGAGATATTGTGCTGCACTCAGGGTCATTACTTAAATCGTTATTTAAAGCATCATTTAGCAGTGCGCGATTTACTTCGCATCAACGGTGGTCACTACTATGTGATTCTTCCACTTTCTGCTTGGCACTTTTCTTTCTCGGAGTCTGCGTAACGCTGGGCCTAGGTGAGTTGCCGTCAGTGCAATGGTTATTGCTGATTGCTACCAGTCTGGCGCTATTGTCACTCCGTTGGCGTGTGCTACGCCCGTTGGCATCGCTATTGCTCGGTTTTGCTTGGGCTTGTTATAGCTTTCAGTCTTTTTTAGACACTCGTTTTCCAGATGCGTATGAACGCGTCGACTTTGTCGCTAGCGGCCGTGTCGAGGGCTTGCCAATCTCAACCGATGGCAATATCAAGTTTAACTTTAGAGTGAGTTCGGTTTCTGAAAACGCACTTTCAAACCTCCTCGGTCAACGATTACAGCTTAGTTGCTATCGCTGTCCATTATCTATTCGGCCAGGCGAGATTTGGCAATTCACGCTAAGAGTGAAGCGGCCGCATGGCTATGCAAGTTGGGGAAGTTTTGATTATGAGAAGTATCTCTTTAGGCATAAGGTAATTGCCAAGGGCTATATACGCCTCAAAGGACTCAATTCGCGCACCTCGCCAGCATCAAATTCAATAGACTTGTGGCGACAGTCTTTTCTCGATGAGCTTGATGACATTATCGGTCAAGGGGTCGGCAGCAATATTATAGCGGCGTTAACAATCGGCGTTAAGAGTGGCTTTAGCAATCAACAGCAGCAGGTATTTCAAACCACTGGGGTAAGCCACTTAATGGCAATTTCGGGTTTACATGTAGGCCTTGTATTTATCGGAGCCACATTTTTACTCAGATGGTTACTGTGGCCGATTGCGCGCATATTCGAATATTGCCCTAGGCAACAAATTGCATTGATACCGGCACTTGGCGCGGCCACATTTTACGCCGCATTGGCTGGTTTCTCAGTCTCTACCCAAAGGGCGTTAATCATGTTGCTTGTTTACGTATTGTGTAAATTATTAGCGCGCGAGGCCACGCTGATAAAAGTATTGCTGATCGCCATTATAGTGTTGTTGATAATTGATCCTTTTTCGCTTCTGGATGTCGGTTTTTGGCTCTCGTGTGGCGCTGTCGCGGTGATCGCACTAGTATCTGACCCACAGGTGTCCGACAAACGTGCGTCTGGCGATGATCAAAAGGATGCTGACGAGTCGGTCAAAAAACTTAGCCTGCTAAGACTGCAGCCGTTGTTGTGGCTTGGTATGTTGCCGTTTAGCGTGCTTTTTTTTGGTAAAGTATCGTTACTTTCTCCGCTGGTTAATCTAATTGCGGTACCTTTATTTTGCGCGCTATTAATACCGGCGACACTATTTTCGGTATTGCTTTATAGCGTAGGCTTCACTGCCCTCGGAACTTGGTGCTTGATTCAGTTAAATACTCTGTTCAACTTTGCTTTTCAGTGTTTACAGATTGCCAGTCAATTTGACTTTGCAAAGATATATTCGACACCGATGGTTTGGTGGCAATGGGGGCTGTTTGTTATTTTACTGATTGGCTTTTTGAAACCGAACCGAGGGCGCTACATCGCAGGTCTTTTGCTGGTTGTGTCTGTTTTTGCAAACACCGCGAGCTCGTTGGCTGATGACGAGCTACAGGTGACATTGCTTGATGTGGGGCAGGGCTTGGCAATGGTAGTCGAAACCGCTAATTCGGTAACGGTCTATGATACTGGCCCTAGGTATGGCACAGGCTTTACCGCGGCGGAGGCTGTATTACTACCTTTCTTACGGCAACGTGGTATTAATTATATCGATACTTTGGTGATTAGCCATGCTGACAACGATCATATTGGTGGCTTAAATAAAGTCCGCGAAGCGTTTGCAGTTGGTCAAACTATTAGCAGCAGGTTGGATAAGGTCTCCGGCGCGACTGAATGCGTTGCAGGGCAATCTTGGCAGCAGGATCATACCTTGTTTCAGATCATTAGCCCGCAAGCTGATACCCCCAAAGGCAGTAATAACCGTTCTTGCGTGATTATGTTGCAGCATTTTGGCACTAAGATTTTACTGACCGGGGATATCGAAAAGCAGGTAGAGCGTTTTTTATTAAAAACATCAAGTAAATTACTTAAAGCCGATATATTGCTAGTTCCACATCAGGGTAGTAAAACCTCTTCAACGGCCCAATTTTTAGATGTTGTTGCGCCAACCATGGCGATGCTAGCGGCGGGTTACAAGAATCATTATGGGCATCCTCACCCAGAGGTGGTCGAGCGCTACCATTCAAGAGGTATCGATCTGCTCTCAACTATTAAGTACGGCTCTGTATTGCTGAAAATTAATTCACATGGTTGGACAAAAATGCTCTATCGTCAGCGCTATCGACGATTTTGGCATTATCAAAAAATGCCCAATAGAAGTGCATAGTTTGGTAGAATTTCATTTTTAGAATAAAATCCCTCGGTGTAGACGATGTTAGTCAGGTATCGGGAGCCATCAAGTCGGTTTAGACAACCGCTAATGTAATGTAAACACAACTCCACGATGAGTTAAAAGGTAATTAATGTTTGAATTATTCCGAGCGGGTGGACCGCTCATGTGGATTATCCTCCTTTGTTCTTTGGTTGCGCTAACGATTATTTTTGAGCGTATTCTGACATTGCGAACTAAACAGGTTGCTCCAGCAAACCTTCGAAAGCAAATCGTCGAGTTGGCTAGATCGGGTAAAGTTACCGCAGATAAAATTGATGTTGTTCGCAATCATTCTCCACTAGGCATGGTGTTTGCCGCAGGTCTCGACAACCTACAATACGGTCCTGAGGCTATGCGAGAAGGTCTAGAAGAGGCTGGTAAGCAAGTTGTGCATCGGCTTGGTCGTTACTTGAATACGCTGGGCACCATCGCATCGGTTACTCCACTGATAGGCTTGCTGGGCACAGTTATCGGCATGATTAAAGTGTTTACAGCGATAACGGCAAGTGGCGTTGGCGATCCAACGGTACTGTCTGGGGGTATTTCAGAAGCATTGATTACTACCGCTGCAGGCTTGTCGGTAGGCATACCGTGTTTAATGTTTTATCGCCATTTTCGTGGCCGAATTAGCGAGTTAGGAGTATTGTTGGAAGCAAATGCACTGGCGTTACTCGACACGCAGAAGGGCTAATATGAACTTTGGCCATTCAGATGAACAAGATGAGACTAGTATCAAGCTTACGCCACTCATAGACGTGGTATTTTTGTTGCTTATCTTTTTATGATATCCACGACCTTCACCAAAGAAACGTCTTTGAAAATAAACCTGCCAGAATCGACTGGTGATGCGACGTCACAACAACCGCTGAGCGTCGAAGTGCAAATAAGTGCCGAGTCGCAATATGCGATTGCTGCTGATTCCGACGGTGCTGCCAAAGCGCTGATTAACTCGAATCGAGATACGCTGAAGCGGGCGCTGGCGCAATATCAATCGCAGCAGCAGTTGTTGCTGATTATTCGTGCCGACCGAAAAGCCCCTCATGAAGCGGTGATTCGGGTAATGGACGTGGCTCAAGAATTAGGCTTGACCAATGTTACCTTTGCCACCAAGCAGTTTAGCGAATAGTTTCAATGCTACATTAATGCTGATAATCATTCAGAATCGTCGAGCGCACAGCAAATCATGCCAGAAAGCCAAGATATAACTAGCGCGAAGCCGCGCAAGCGACACCAAGAAAACATCGAGGTGCGCGCGACATTATTGCGTTTAATGTCCTATTTACTTAGGTATAAAACGCTATTATTTGCCTCGATATTTTTCCTGATGGCGACAGGTATGATTGAGGCATCGTTTATAAAGTCGATAGATACTATTCTGAAAAGTGGCTTCTTAAATGGCGATGATTGGTATGTTCGTTGGTCGGGAATGCTGTTAATGGGTATTCTTACTGCGCGCGCGATTACCGGGTACTTGGGCAACTATACGATGTCAAAAACGGGTCGCTTGGTGATTTTCGAATTGCGTCAAGATATCTTTGGCAACATGATTTCTTTACCGTCACCTTATTTTGATACGCATTCGTCAGCGCAAACCATCTCTAAGCTGATTTATGACGTCGAAGCAACGTCGACGGCCATTACTGATACCTTGGCGATCTTGTTTCGCGAGTCTTTTAAAGCATTAGGCTTGATCGCGTTTTTGTTTTGGTCAGAGTGGCGCCTTACTCTGATCTTCATCTTGGTGATACCAATGGTAGTGCTGGTGGCGGCCTACACCAATCGACGCTTTCGTCAGACAAGTCAAAAAATTCAAGGTTCTATGGGCGGCATCGGAGATATCGTCAAAGAAGCTGTCGTCGGTCACAAGGTCATCAAGGTTTACAATGGCCAAGCGCAAGAAGTTGAAAACTTCAGCAAAGCGAATGCTTTTAATTTGCAACAGAACCTGAAGCGGGCGAAGACTTCGGCCGCTCTTGTGCCACTGACCATGTTGTTGGTAGCTCCTGCGATAGCGCTAATTTTGTATATTTTCTTGAATTACCTGCGCACTGGCCCTGAATCGGTGGTTCAATTTTCCACCTATATAATGGCTTGCCTCGCCCTGATGAGCCCGTTAAAACGTTTAGCCAAGGTCAACGAGAAAATTCAGATAGGGATTGCAGCGGCAGACAGTGTATTTCAAGTGATCGACGAAAAACCCGAAGTTGATGATGGTGACAAGGTGTTTGTCGAAACCAAAGGCGGTATTAAATTCGATAAGGTTGAGTTTAAATACCGTGACAGCGACGAGCTGTCCATTTTGTCAGATATTAATTTTGAGATTGAACCGGGTGATCGTGTCGCCATGGTTGGCGCTTCAGGTAGTGGTAAGTCGACAATCACATCGCTCATCTTGCGTTTTTATAAGCCGCAGAAAGGCTCGATTTCGATTGATGGTATTAATGTTAACGACCTTTGCCTCAAGGGTTTACGCTCGCAATTTTCCTTAGTGAGCCAAGAGACTACGCTGTTTGATGACACCATTGGACGAAATATAATGTATGGCATGCTCGACCAATACGATGAGCAACGTTTGCAAGCGGCGATTAAGGCGGCTCATGTAGACGAGTTTTTGGAAGAGATGCCGCTAGGCCTAGACACCATGGTGGGAGAGGGCGGTTTGCGTCTATCGGGTGGTCAGCG
>JAESTB010000074.1 GCA_016763815.1 Arenicella sp. | reverse complement strand
CTGACATTTACCAATCCCGCCGCTTAAAACTAAAAATCAATCTCGCGTCGGCACTCAAACCTAGGATTTTAAACTTTTCGATAGGTTTTTTTGATTTTCGATAGCACTTAGCTTCACCATCATCACTAAATAATGGTCAAATAGTAATCACTAGAAGTCTCGTCTAATTTAATGACACTTCGTCGTTAATAACTTAGTTAGTATTTTGGCCTTTATGGAATCTGTAATCTTTGCAGTTCGTTTTTTAGCTTTGTCACAAGTCGTGCTATTGCTAATTTCACTCGCCGTCTCTAAAAACCCACCGTGCGTAAGAACCGTCGGCGCAGGAATATTTATTGGAGTAATCGGCTATTTGTTAGCTCCACTTGCGGACGCTAGATCTCAAACCGAGTTAGCCGGTTTTCTATTTACCCTTGCTAGCCTCACGCCGATGTTTATTCTGTTATTTGTTTGGGTCGCATTCGAAGAACAGCAAACTTTTCCAAGTTGGTTCTGGGGCCTCATTAGTCTTAATATTCTGTTGGAGATTGGTGCCCATACCTTTTATTCAATGAGTGGCACGATATCGATCCATATGCGAATAATGCAATTAGTAGAAATGTCCTTGGTGATCTTAGCCCTGATATTACTCTGGCGTGGCAAGGAAGAAGACCTAGTTGAGACCCGAGCAAGGTTAAGAAATTGGTCAATTTTAGGCATCGCATCGCTAACACTTTTGATTCTTTTCCTACACTTGGTGACCGCACACCTTGTTCCTGATGGCTTTGAACTATTTATTATGTTTGCCGTTTTCGTGCTAACTTTATCGATTAATTTCACTATTCTGAAAGTTAACCCAAGTGGTCAAATAACAGCGCATGGAAAACCCATAATCGTCGAAAGCAAAGACCCACTGATCACCAACTTACTTGATCGTATGCAAGACGAGCGCTTATACGCCGATCATGATCTACGCGTTGCCAAACTGGCCGACATGGTTGGCTTGCCCGAACACCGCCTGCGTAAGAAGATTAATAAGCAACTGGGGTATCGAAACTTCAATCAATTCGTAAATCGATATCGTATTGAAGAAGCTAGCCAACGTTTAAATAAAGAACCGACAATCCCTATTTTAAGCGTTGCCTTAGACGTTGGATTTCGATCAATTTCATCCTTCAATACCGCTTTTCAAAGTCAGTTCGGCATGTCGCCCACCGAATATCGTCGGCAAAGTATCGGCTAGTAGTACTGGCATAGAGTAGCAAGAAAATAAAATCACCAGGAATAGAGCACGCACCATTAATATAAATTGTGCTCGTACGATTGCTCTAACGTTGTCTCTATCTTCTGTTGATCGATGTCATTTTTATTGGCAAAGTGGCGCACCATTAATTGCTCATCCGCCCCCCAACTCTCGGTCTTCCATAATTGCGATCGAATCATCGCCTTGCCACAATGAAAGAAACACTCCGCCACCTCTACGTGGGTACAAAGCAGCGCTGGCTTGCCTTGCTCGGCTAACGCTTGAAGCCAGTTTGGATCTCGACTCAGCGTGGCTTTACCTTTTACACGTAGCGTTTCACGAGTATCGGGAATCACAAATATAAGGCCAACTCGATTGTTTTCCAAAATATTATTAAAGCCGAACATAAGTTTATTACCAGGTCGCTCGGGGATTAACAAAGCGCCATCTTGATTTACCTGCACAAAACCCGGCGCATCACCCTTCGGTGATATATCTGGTAAGCCATTTTGGCCACAGCTGGCGATAAAGATTAATGGCGAACGTTGAATAAAATTGATCATCATCTCATCAAGATTCTTGACCACTTTTTGCTTAACCATCTCTTTAGGTTCACCAAGAAGCTGCTGCAATTCAACGCTGTCTTTAACGACGTAATCCTTATTCATATTGCCTCACTTAGTTTCAACGATTTCCGGCGGTCCAATCAACATTGCGGTACTTCAATGTTCATAAGTATTTATAAATCGCCGGTAAGAAAAATTCACTCACGAGTATTTGTGAACCTTGGTAGTTATAAGGGGTGCGGCGCGCAGCCACTTGATCACCGCGGTACATGGTCTGACTAAATTGGCGCTTTGACACTCTGATTTGACCATCCTTAAATAGCAAATGCCCAAGCGGCGTGCGGCCCAAGCTAACTAAACCATTGCGACCCTTAGAAACTAGTGACAACGGAATAATGCTTCGCGCGAAAACGGCTGTCTCACCATAAAGCTGCAATTCAACCTCTCGTATCATAGCGGCACGAGAAAGTGGCTTTCCTAATTCTAACTGCTCGTGGAAGAATGGTAATTTTATAACTTGCTGCAATACTTTAACGGAAAAATTATTATCACTCAAATCAACCAGAGCCGAGGTCAGCGAGCCTTTACCACTTGCCAGTAACGCTATCTTAGGGTTTAGTTTTGCAATCGAAAGAGCGTTGTCTGGCCACCAATTCGACTGACAAGTGAGATCATTATAAGTTTTTTCCATGAGTAACAAATTTTAAACCTACGAATGTTCAAAAATGTAAGTGATTTATATTTCGCCAATGGTCGTTATCATACCTAGACTTATTAGAAACACATCATAGCTCAACGAGCTGTTGAGCTTAGATGTATCAATAACGACTTGGTAAATTCGATCCGCCCGTGCAACGGCTTTCAAGTCTGCCGGTAGTAAGCGAGATGACTCAACTTGAGCGGCCGCTTGGAGTAAAAAAGCCGGGCCATAAGCTCCTTTAGGTACTAATACAACCTCATGAACCTGAGTCGAATTATGCGCCGCAAATACAATATAACCTGGTGAAAAGACGATGAACTTTGTGCTGCCTGAATAGCGAGGTTGTTACATCAGCGCCTTACTCTAATTGTATTACTGTATAAAATTGTTGGTGAACATCATCGGAGTAGGGTACGTTCAATCAATAGCCAGAGACAGTTGTGAACTAGCAAACCGCTAAAATACAAACCTGGCCGCTCGATGGTAATCATTCATGCGACGTGGATGATTCCAATAATTCCGCGTGATACCGT
>JAESTB010000073.1 GCA_016763815.1 Arenicella sp. | reverse complement strand
GTAACAACAATACCTTCGCCAATTATAGGCTATGTCTACTCTCCACCCGCCACAAGCGTGATAACGCCGCTGGTATGAATTTGATCGGTCAGTGTGACATCAAACGCCAGATCAACGTTCGAATCAGTATTGTCATCAGCGGCCAAATCTGGATCAGCCACTTGCGTCGGTGACGGTATCAATGAGCCACCACCAGCGACTGTAGACAAGTCAACCTGTACTCGATAGTCACCCGGAGACAGCGCATTGAAGAAATACTGACCTTCACCATCAGTCACCGTAGTAACCAGCTGAATGCCGGCTGTATACGGGTCGCCATCAATCGCAGCGCCGGCCGAATCCAACAAGGTTACCGTCGCGTTTACAATAGCTGACTCACCATCATTTTGAGTACCATCGGCGTTTTCATCTTGCCATATGGTACTACCAAGACTTACCGGCCTTACAAAACCCATATCAAGGGTCATATTACCGGCGGCATCTGGATCAACTCCCAACAAATCTTGGTTTGGTTGATCGGCAACGGCAGGGCCGACAACAGCAATCGCATCGGCTTCGCCAATCGGCTCAGCGCCGGGAGTCAAAGTAATAACGCCACTGGTGTGAACCTGGTCTGTTGTTGTGTTAGGCCCAACTGTATCAAATGCGAGGTCTACGTTTGAGTCAGTATTACTATTCTCAGACGGGTCACCGGCTAGATCAGGGTCAGCCACTTGAAAAGGAGAAACCAATAAATCAGCCCCACCGATTACCGTCGATAAAACAACTCTGACACGATAGTCACCAGGTAACAAAGCATTAAAGTTATATTCACCAAGGGCATTAGTGACGACAGGCGCAACCCCCAAAACAGGCACTCCTGCTGCATCTAGTAACGTTACCGTAGCGCCTTCTATAGCTGGCTCTGCTGGCGTTTGCTGACCATCACCATTAGTGTCTTGCCAAATAGTAGAGCCTAAGCTTACCGGTTGAAAAAACCCAAAATCGACGGTCATGTTGCCACTACCATCAAACAACCCAGCTTGATTTGCTTGATCTGCGACAGCACCGTTAGCGTTGACACCGTCAATTGGGTCGGCTTCAAGGGTTGGCTCCGTTTGCGGGCTCAATACAACAACGCCGCTTCGATATAGATCATCGGATGTCACGGCCGGCGTTCCATTTTGATCAACAGTGGCAATATTAGAATCACCATTGGCATTATTTTCTGGGTCCGCTACCTGTATCGGCGAAGGCGCAATAGAGTTAGCGCCGAGAATTGCCGACAAGTCCACCTGCACAACATAGCTACCCGCCGCTAAGCCATTAAAGTTGTATTGCCCTGTAGCATCGGTATTCACCGTTAGCGACTGCACACCCACGGTATTAGGGTCACTGTCATACACACTGAGATCACTGTTGAGCAAGGTGACGATAGCGCCAACAATCGGCGGCTCATTGTCGTCCTGCACACCATCAGAATTGGAATCAAACCACACAGTACTACCCAAACTAACAGGTTCCATGAAACCAAAATCAACGGTCATGTTGCCATTGGCATCAGGCTCACTGGCAGCGGTTAAACCCTGGTTTGGTTGGTCCACGGTGCCAGCGCCAATTGGGTCTGTTTCAGCCACCGGCTCACCGCCAACAGTCAATGAAACGATGCCACTGATGTGGGTCTGGTCAGTACTAATAGGATCAAAGGCCGTGTCTATGTTTGAATCGCTATTATCATTCAGGCTTGGCCCAGGCGCATCGGGATCAGCCACCTGCACCAGCGTCGGAACCAAGAACAGCGCATTTGAATTGCTGGCTGTGGCCACGTTCACCTGAACTCGATAGTCGCCTTCAGGTAAGCCGTTAAAATTGTACTCGCCATTAACATCGGTAATGTCAGTTACCGGCTCTATGGCAACCGTCGAGGGGTCGCTGTCATAGACCGAGCCATCGGCATTCAACAAGGTTACTGTCGCCGCATCAATCGCCGTTTCACCGGCATCTTGATTACCGTCACCGTTAATGTCTATCCATACCGTACTGCCCAGACTCACAGGCCGAATAAAGCCCATGTCCACCGTCATGTTACCGGCATCATCTGGGTCATCATTTGCCGTCAGGCCTTGATTCGGTTGGTCAGCGGTTAGCACACCACCGGCATCTATTGGGTCTGTCTCACCGACCGGCTCGCCACCCGCCGTAAGCGTGATCACACCACTGGTGTGAATCTGGTCACTGGCATTGATGTCAAACGCGGCATCAATATTTGAGTCATCATTGCTATTCTGACTTGGCCCTGCCACATCTGGGTCAGCCACTTGGAGCGGTGTCGGTATATAGTCTTCGCCGCCAGTAACGGTAGCCAAATCAACCTGAACTCGGTAATCACCAGGGATTAGCCCATCGAAATTATATTGGCCGTCGGCATCCGTGTTGTCGGTCAAGCTCTGAATTCCAAGCACATTAGGATTACTATCGTATAGGCTGCCATCGGCATTCAATAGTGTCACCGCCGCCCCTTGAATTGCGGGCTCAGCGGCATCTTGGTCACCGTCGGCATTGGTATCATTCCAAATAGTACTGCCCAAACTAACCGGCGCAAAAAAGCCCATATCCACCGTCATGTTACCGCTAGTATCTAACTGAGCCAGCGTTTGATTTGGTTGGTCAGGGCCAGCGGTGCCTATGTTATCAACCTCAGATATCGGCTCACCACCAACACTTAAGGTAACCACTCCACTTTGGAAGGTACTGGTCGCAGGGCTGTGTCCTGGGGCGGCAGAATCTACATTTGAGTCAGTATTATTATCCTGACCTACTCCAGCCGCATCGGGGTCTGGCACCTGTGTAGGCGTGGGCGATAACGAGGCACCAGTATGGCTTGTTGCCGCGTTTAGGCTCACCTGAATTCGGTAATTTCCGGGCGGTAGGCCATTAAAGTTATATTGGCCGTCACTATCGGTGGTGTCGCTTAACAGCTCAATGCCCATGGTTGCGGGATTACTGTCGTAAACCGAACCATCCGCGTTTAACAATGTGACAACCGCACCAACAATCGGCGGTTCTGCAGCCGTTTGTTGGCCATCATTATTACTGTCGAACCAAATCGTGCTGCCCAAGCTTACCGGTTCGATAAAGCCAAAATCTACCGTCATGTTGCCGTTGTTATCGGGTTGTTCCGATGCCGTTCTTGCTTGATTTGGCTGATCGTCTCCCGGCGTGCCAATAAGGTCTGCTTCATTTTCAGGTTCACCACCCAAACTCAAAGTCACGACGCCACTGGTGTGCGTTTGATCAAAAATATTAACATCGAACGCGGCATCAATGTTCGAGTCGGTATTGTTGTCTTGGCCGGGGCCCGCGGCATCGGGGTCAGCTACTTGCGCCGGCGTGGGGAACAAAATACTCGCATTTGGATTAACCGCACCCGCTAAGTTTACTTGAACACGATAGTCGCCCTCAGGCAAACCATTAAAATTGTATTCGCCCTCAGCGTTACTAGTATCGGCCAACGGTTGTATGCCTACCGTGCTTGGATCGCTGTCGAAGACAGAGCCGTCGGCATTCAACAAAGTAACCGTCGCACCAACGATGGGTGCTTCAGAGCCATCTTGAACTCCGTTTATATTGCTATCAACCCATAAGGTGCTGCCCAAACTCACCGGCTTGTAGAAACCCATGTCGACAGTCATATTGCCAGATCTGTCGGGGTCAATAGCAACCGTTAAGCCTTGATTGGGTTGATCAGCGTCACCAGCCGTTCCATTACCCGCGGCATTAATTGGGTCAACTTCGAACGCTGGCTCACCGCCAACACTCAAGGTTATTGGGCCACTGGTATGAATTAAGTCATTAACATTAGTATCAAATGCGATATCAATATTTGAATCCGTATTAACGTTGTTTTCAGGGTCAGCTGTTTGCAATGGCGTGGCCAAATAATCATCACTATTCGCGACTGAAACAAGGCTCACCTGAACACGATATGTTCCTGGCAATAGATTATCAAAATTATATTGTCCGTCAGCATCGGTAGTATCGGTAAGCAACTGCACCCCTGCAACATTAGGATTCCCATCTACCGGGCTACCGGTGATATCTAGCAGAGTGATGGTAGCGCCGACAATTGCTGGCTCAGCTGGGTCCTGCGTTCCATCAACGTTGCTGTCGTTCCAGATTGTGCTGCCCAAACTCACCGGTGCATAGAAACCCATGTCGACGGTCATGTTGCCGCTGGCGTCAGGCTCGGTTGCGGTTTGGTTCGGTTGGTCAGCACCGGGTATGCCGATTAGGTCAGTTTCAACAGCCAGCAATGGTTCGCCGCCAATGGTCAGTGTGACCACACCAGTTTGGTAAATGTTCGCCGCAGGGTTATGCCCAGGTGCCGCCACATCTACGTTTGAATCGGTGTTGTTATCTTGCCCGGGGCCTGCGGCATCTGGGTCGGCTATTTGCCTAGGTGTTGGCGACAACATGGCTCCTGGATGGCTGGTCGCTGACGTGAGGTTAATCTGCACACGGTAATCGCCTTCAGGCAGACCATTAAAATTGTATTGGCCTTGAGCGTCAGTAGACACAGAGACTGAGTCAATCGCCGCCGTCGCGGGGTTACTATCATAAATAGAACCATCGGCATTTAGTAATGTCGCTAACGCTCCGCTGATGGGTACGTCACTCGCCGATTGAAATCCATCGCCATTGCTGTCAAACCAAACGGTACTACCAAGGCTGACAGGCTCAATAAAACCAAAATCAAGCGTCATATTACCACTTGTATCGGGGTCATCAGCGGCGCTCAAACCTTGGTTTGGCTGGTCAGCGCCCGGTGTGCCAATCGGGTCGCTCTCACCGGCGGGTTCAGTGTCAGGCTCTAGCGTGATTATTCCACTAAAGTGTATTTGATCAGCCGCGTTAGAATCGAAACCGGCGTCGATATTCGAGTCGGTATTATTATCTAAGCCTGGCCCTGCTGCATCGGGGTCTGCCACCTGCCGCGGTGTTGGCACCAGCAATGCGGCATTAACATTGCTAGCAGAACTGAGGTTAACTTGAACTCGATAATTGCCCGCCGGCAACGCATCGAAATTATATTGTCCGTTACTGTCGGTCACCACCGTTAGACCCTGAAGGCCGAAAGAGTAAGGGTCGCTGTCAAACACTGAGCCAGCGGGATTGAGTAACGTGATCGTTGCGCCTACGATCGGCGCTTCACCGATGGTTTGCAGGCCATCATCATTGTCGTCAAACCATAGGGTACTTCCAAGGCTAACTGGTGGTACAAAACCCATATCCAATGTCATGTTGCCAGCATTATCAGTAAGCCCTGCCTGGTTAGGCTGATCTGGATCAGAGTTAACGCCGGTGCCAGTCGAATTAATTGGGTCTCTCTCATTAGTCGGCTCGGTACCGGCTAACAATCTTATTCGAGCACTAATATGCGTTAAATCAGCGGGATTGCCATCGGCGCTGTAATCAATATTGGAATCTCGTCGATTGTTATTGTTGGCCGGCGCTACCTGTATCGGCGTTGGTAAATAATCGTCAATATTGGGGATAGTGGAAGTCGATAAATCCACCGATATACGATAGATGTCCGGCAGCAAGCGATTAAAGTTGTACTGGCCATCGGCGTCGGTAGTGGTTTGCACTATCTGAACACCCGCTAACAATGGATTACCGTCGACAGGCGAGCCGGCTGAATTCAATAGCGTCACGGTTGCTCCGGCAATCGCGCCTTCGCCGCTGTCTTGTCGTCCGTTGCCGTTCCTATCGATCCAAACTGTACTGCCCAAACTGACATCGGGAACAAAACCGAAATCGGCCGTTAAGTAAGAGTTACTGTCTGGGAAAGCAAAGTCAGCGACAATATTTTCATTCAATTCAACGTTTGCATTATTTACGTCAGTCGCGCTAGTTCCAGTGACGCCATTATTGGATGTATCGCTCTCGCCAGTGCTCGCGCCGTTCACGGTTAAATCTAGCAGCGTCGACACTGAGGCATAACTTACTAGAGTGATTGAGCCAAAAGTGCCTGGAGCGCCGTCGTCATCGTTATCACCAGTCAAGGCACTGCCAGCGGCTGAGGTAGCCGTAGACGATTGAATGATCGCCGTACTATAGGTATCACCGCCAGCCGTAAGACCAGTTTGAGCATTGGCAATGGCCACAAAGTAGCTAGCTTCATCTAAGCCATCGAACAAGTATTGACCTTGCGCATCGGTAGTATCACTGCCTAGTAATTGATCCAGATCTGGGTCAAAAAGCCCATCACCGTCATCAACAAACAACTGTACTTGCATGTTCGCAATAGCAGGTTCACTGCCATTAGCGGTACCATTATTATTTTCATCGAGCCAAATGTGGTTTCCTAAACGAAGTCGATAAAAACCAAAATCGACACTGACATTAGAATCTGCATCAGTAAAGAAATCATTGTCCTCGTCAGTCGCATCATCGTCTCGAACCGATTCAGTTGTTATTTCGCCACCCACCGTCAGCATAACGGTTGAGGCGTATACTCCTTCGATATTTGGGCTATTCGGATCAGTCGTTATTACCGCCGCGCCGCGATTATCTATGGCACCGTTGTCGTCATTATCGGTATCGTCATTGGCAACAGGATTATTCCCGGCACCGGTTGACGAATAATTATTATCGAGATCAAAAGTACCGGTTTGCGCCGAGGGAATCACCACGTAGTAGTCACCCACGGGCATACCAAGATTATCAAGAACGTCATCAGCGGTTCCTAGTAGGCCATCGACACCACGCGGATCAGAATCATCGAACAAATAGTTACCTAGGGCGTCAGTCTGTTGCTGATCGAACAATACATCGTCGGCCGAAGGGCCATCGCCGGTCACATCGCCCCACAATTGCACCGATACATCGAAAAGACCGGCCTCACCGTCTTGCGCGACCCCATCATTATTGTCATCACTCCACACCAAGTTGCCGATTCGAACCCCGATGGAGGCCACAGGGAAGTCCGCTGGCATAGCGATGCCACTTTTACGAGCTTCGGCGGCTAACAAGCGTAGTCCAGTATCGTCATTGGTACCGCGGTGACCGATATTATTCCAGGCGATCTCTAGAAGATCATTGTCGTAATCAGAGCGTGGAGCTGTTTGCTGAGCTAACATCGGAACGTCGATCACGATATCTTCTTCGCTCAAATCCGCCTGATTTGCCAACGGCCAACCACTGGCAAACGGCACTCTCAGCCGCCAAGCGCGTACGCTGGCGTAACCATCTGGAAACGTAACTCCGTCAGCAAGTGGCTGCTCCGCCCAATCATCTACACAGCTTGACTGCCAGTTGTTATCGGCGGCCAATGATAATTCTGGGCGACACGGGTCGGAAGATGCTGAATACTCGATGATGGCGTTTGCGGTGAGTTCGGCTTGCACCGTGGCGTTGGCACTGAAGACGACCAATGGTCCCAACAGTTGAGGGGTCCAGCTTGATCCGCGTGGATTAGTGGCTTGCCCCTCGGTAACGCCAACATCTCCGGCGTACGGAAATATATCGTAGGCTACGTAATCACTGACCGCCACATTGCCATCGTTACTTAATCGTACACGGTAGTTAAAGGGCTGATCCGCCATCGCCTGAGCAATGCAGGGCGTGCGGGTACGACCGTCTGGGTCCTGTGGGCAGAACGCTGGCGTCGTGGCTGTTAGCGCATTGGCATTGGTCGGCGGATTGACTGGGTCAATATTGGGCAATCCGGCAAAACCTTTAATGAATTTAGACGCGCCATAGGCGGCAGTACTGGTGACGCTGAATGAATCTTGCGCCGCGCAGATAGTTTCACCGGTGTCGGTGTCTTTATCAATATCATTGACATCGGCGGTGCCGCCCGCAATACAATTGAAGCTGCCAGACTCAGGCACGGCGCCAATGCGGTTAACCACTGGACCACCGGCCGCTGTGGCACTGCGTACTTGCAATGTAACCAGCATATCGATGTTAACCGTCAAGCCGGTATCGCCATCGGCGGCATTGCCGAGATTATCATTATTGCGATCCGGATAAGCGGGAACGGTGAATGGGTTATTGACGCCCGGCGCGTTGTCGACCTGAATCGAGCCCGCAGGCGCTGCAGCCAGCCAGCTGAAGCGCAGCATACCGCCGCCGGTGGTACAGCTATTGCCGGCGTCTCCTGGAGCGAAGTATTGCAAGTTCGGCATTACCCCAACAGGCAGGGTATTACCCGTATTGGGTGCATCTCGCGGGTCATCCAAGCCACTGGTGAAATTAACGTCGTCCCATGATACGAATTCTAACTCGGCGGGCAAACAGTCGGTCACACTCGGGTTGATCGAGCCAATGGAACTTGTGTTCTGCTGACTAAAGCGCAATCTGGCGGTAAACTCTTCACTAGGATTCAGGCTGCTCGGCATCGACTTTGACGAACGAATATCCGCTATAGGCCCGACAATATTAACGTTAGCACACGATTGAGCGACCATTATCTGGTCAGAGTCAATGGTCGCGCAGTTTTGAAAACTGTCGCCTATGTTCAGAGCCGGCGCCACGTCCGTACGAAAACGAATGGCCAAACCATTACTAGTAAAACCCGGCGGCACATCGCTGATAAAGTTCAAGCGAATACCAGTAGCCGCGGCACTCAATGATTGAGTACTATTATTCGAGCCATCGTACGCCGCTTCTAACACCGTATTGGATGGCAGTTCGATCAAGTTAGCTATCACCGTTTCATCGTCCCAACCGTTAAGCGAGACTTCGATCGGCACAATTTCGGTCGGAAAAATATCTTCGATGAACACATTGGTTTGCAAGACATTCGAATCTTGAGTGTTAAAACCAATGTTATATTGGTTAAGCGCATCTAGCCCGCTGTTGCTCCGGCGCACCCCTTTACTGATATTGGAGTCTGGCGTTGGCGCTGAAATCGTTTGATCAACCGAATTTGTGCAGGGTAAGGAACACACGTCAATTGGGCCATCATCGTTGGTGCAAGTAGCCGTGTTGTTTACCAAGTCCCCGATTGAGAAATTGGCGGACGTATATTGCAATGTAACTTCAAGACTTCGGCACCCATCGCTTGGGTCCAATCCGGTTGGTAAGGTAAACGTAAGACTCGGGCATATGCCTGGCACGCTAGGTATGATTGCGAGCCCATCAAAGCTGGCCGACACAAACGTTGCGTTAGCGTCGCACATATCGGTAATCACCGCGTTATTCAGAAATGTGGTACCGATACCGAGCCCGAGTGGCCCATTCGGGCAAAGTTCGATTTGGTAAATAATATCATTGTCGGTTGCCGGGCTTAGAGGCAGCCTGGGTAATGCTGCGCGCTTACTAATCTCCCAATTATTGGTTGGCGTATTAATCGGCGTACTGACGCTAGGCGTGATCGGTGCCTGGTCGCTAGTGATGGTAACGGTATTGTCAATTGAGCCGGGAATAATGCCACCGGGGTAGTCTGCGGGGTCAGTCGACAGACGCACGGTAATCGCCGCTTCCGAGGCGTCGCCATCGCCGAGGTTAATGCCATTGGTGCCGCCGATCTTGTCAATCGTTATTGCGCCGCCTGATTCGATACAGCTGTAGTCACCGGTGACACTGCAAGCGACAAACTCCAAACCAGGTGCGAGTATGTCGTTCACTTCAAAATCTCCACAGCCCTGCGGCGGAGGGGCGTTGACAAAGCTACATTGCCAAGCAACTCGATAATTGAATGTCTGGCCTATCTCCAACGCACTGATTGCCACATTGTTAGTGGTAAACGCCTCCTTGGTACCTGTCAGGTTCTGTCCCAAGGCCATATTCGATAACAGCAAAAATGAGAGCGTCGCAAGTAACAACTGTATTTTTTTCATACATACTTTCCTTCGATGGTGGCATTTTTTGCAATCAACTTAAAGAGAGCCGACCGCCTATATTATTTGTTCGCCGCTTACAATTCGAGTCGAGCCGATCGCCTCAAGTTGTTCGCACCTGTTTCATTAGTACTATTTCTTACTAATTAGCGTTATTACTTCGAAAATGAAAGCTGCCACGGGCAGTTCCGCCGAAGAGAGGAACGTTTACGCGTAATTTGAAACGTAAACAAGGCATTGCTTATCAGTTTTCAATAGTCGAATCACGATGAACCTTCAAGGCCAGCCAATACATCTCCCACAAGAGCCATCCATATCAACCGACCCTTCGATGAAGCAATATAGTGCAAGCAAAAGCCTCTTGTAAACAGT
>JAESTB010000072.1 GCA_016763815.1 Arenicella sp. | reverse complement strand
TTGCTGCTTAGCACGAGCAACCAATTGAATTGCGACAATCGAGTCACCACCTAAGGTGAAAAAATTATCGCTCAAAGCAATCTCCTCACGCCCGAGTAGCTGCTTCAGAATTTGCAACAACGTTATTTGTGACGGAGTGAGGGACCCATTATTTGGTCGTGGGCCATCTCGTTCAGTATTGCTCAGGGCTGGTAATGGAAGATTTTTCCTGTCCAGCTTGCCATTAATTGTAAGCGGCAAGGTGGGGATTTCTATCCAGAAATGGGGTTGCATCGGAGCAGGCAGTTGTTCCTTTACATGGTCTCGAATAGCCTCCAGCGATAGAACTGGTTCGACTAAGTAAACGATCAGACGTGGAATTTCATTTACACTTTTCACATCAACGGCTAACAGTTGATCTGCAAATCGTTGCTTGATGCAATTAGCAATTTCGTTGAGTTCAACACGATGCCCGCGTATCTTAACTTGTTGATCTTTGCGACCTGCGAAAACCAATCGACCGGCAACATTGTAGTAGGCTCGATCACCACTACGATACATCCGTTGTCCGGAGTGTTTGCTGAAAGGGTCTGGAGTGAACATTTTAGACGTGGCTACTGGTGAGGCATGATAGCCATCGCTGAGACCGTCACCGGCTAAATACAAATCGCCTTCAATTCCGATGCCAGCCAACTCGCCTTGATCATTAAGGACATAACACTGGGTGTTGTTCATCGGCGTGCCAACATTGATGGAAGAATGAATATCAATATCACCGCAGGAAATGCCCACTGTAGCCTCTGTAGGGCCATAGTGGTTAACGATTCGCAAATGAGGTGCCAGTGAGTGAATTTGTTTTAGCAGCATGCTGTCCACGGCTTCACCACCGAGCACCAAGCAACACTTTGGCAATATGTCCGCTGCGTTAACCGATGTCAATAATGCCATCAGATGGCTGGGCACTATTTTTAATAAATCAACGGGCTTAGCTTGCAGCTCTAATGCTAATTCCTCTGGGTCGATACTGTGACTTTCAGGAATAATACGTAAGCAACGCCCGCTCCCTAGCGCTCCAAATACCGCTGTGTAAGACAAATCGGCTGCAACCGATGACAAGGCCGTCATGCTCGCGTCGGCAGGTAGATCAAACTTAAGGTCAATTGCTTCAACATAATTTTGTAACGCAGCTTGTGATACTACGACCCCTTTGGGCACGCCGGTACTACCGGAGGTATGCACCATATACGCTGGGCTTTTTGATGATGGTGCAAACTCTAAATTACTGCTCTGGCATTGTGCGATATCCTGCCAGTCAGCATGCCAATCAATTAAGGCCAGTTCCATCGAGCTCTCACTAACTTTATAAAGGTGCTCAGCATTAGTTAAAATGGCCTGACAAGCAGTGGAATCAATTATGCGGTTTAGATGAGGTTGCGGGTGGCTGGGGTCCATAGGCACAACACAACAACCCAGTTTTAAGCAGGCCAGCAGGCTAATTACCTGCTCTTGTCCTCTTTCGAGGCAAAGTCCTATCGAGTTTCCATGCGTCAAGCCCTCCTCTAATAGAAAATGCGCAAGTTGATTCGCTTTTGCATTCAGATCAAAGTAATTAAGTCGTCCCTTGTTTTCTTGCTTGGCGTGGCCGACATCAAAATTTTTGCCTAGGTCTAAGGCAACCTCATCTGCATGATGCTCTGCGAAAAACTCGAAAGCCTTAGAAAAAGTATCGAAACGCCGAGCTTTTTGTTCGCCCCGCGACCACGCTAAAAGAACATCGCCATGCAGTGCTGGCAAAAATCTGAGTTCGGCTAATCTCTGTTCCGAATTATCAAGGACCTGTTGATAAACATGTAGCAACTGCTCACTCAGGACATCCACCTCAGTCTCAGAAAAATGACGTCTATCATAATTCAACCTAAACCGTTTTTTACCGCCTACCCCTTCGAATACCTGTAAGGAGATGGGCTGATTTCCTATCCGTTGGCTTGCATTAGTAAAATATGGGCCGACCTGTGTCAATTCATGGCCGGGCTCTAAGCAACCTGCCTGTGCTAGAATAACCTCAAAACCGCCGTGACAATTCGCTTGATTGTGCTCTCCGACAAAGCGCCAATCAAAATACTCTGCGGAGTCCCGAGATAGTACCAAGTGTTGCTGTATCTCTTGCGCCTGCAGTGAAACACTCATCGTGTTCTTGAGGTTTACTTGCAAAGGAAGCAATTTCCCCAGCGGCCCGACTACCGCTGTCAAATCTTCCAAACTACGCCCGTCAAAATAGTGAGCCAGCAACAACTCTTCACTGCGATAATGTTGGCCGAGTAAAACCGACCAAGCCGTCAATAAATAGCTGTAATGGTCATCTCTTCCATCCAAGTCGATATCCAACGATGGAAGTTCAATAGAGCGATAATTTGGATCACCTTCAGTAACTGAGTAGATTGCGGCTCGTTCAGAAAAAACATGTGACCAGTTGCGTCGCTGCACACGCGCTTCATCACTGTCTAAATCTTCGCAAAAAATGGGCAATAAATCGATGTATTGAATGACCTCATCATTTGTCTCGATGTCAGCCTCATCATCGCTTAGTGCTTGAGCCAGTATTTTCAGGCTAGTTAAATCACCACTCCATGCGGGCATAGTCAGATACAAAGCACCCTCAAAGCGATGTAAGTACAAGGCATAATCCAAATAATTATTAACTAAATCACCCTCAATCAAAGCCTCTCGGCTTTGCCAATCGGCTAGATCTTGGTCGACTAGCTCACGCAAATAAATCGATGCGCTATCAATAATTTCTAGCCCATAACGATCTCCACTTTCTTGTAGCTGGAGCGACACTCGAGTCGACAAAATCTCATACTTACTATCTAGTAAGCGAACCCTTTTCTCAAGCAGCTCTAAACTCGTATCTGATGACAGTTCAAGTTGCACATAAGATAAATGCTGGAGCTGGCTAATAGCAAGCAGAGCATCGCTTTGTTGGGGAGACAACATTTCATTGGAAAATTTCATATCAAATAGATTCTGTCGGTAAAAGTTGTTTATAAACTTGATTCTTATAAGGCTCTATCATTCCCACTACCACTTTACGTTGGCCTTCGTACGGATGCCTGCCGTGCGCTGACAACATATTATCGAGCAACAGTATGTCGCCGCTTTGCCACGCAAAGCTCACCGTTAAATCTTGATAGATCCCACGAATTAACTCCAAATCAGCCTCAGCAATTTCGCTACCATCGCCTAGATATACATTGCGTGGCAGGTCCTCATGAGCAAAGCTGTCTAACAAACTTTGCCGTAATTCCTTATCCAAATTGGAGATATGAAACAGATGTGCTTGGTTAAACCATACCCATTCACCAGTCTCAGGGTGTTGGGCAATTGACTGGCAGTATTGCTTCGTTCGCAAATGATCATCTGCAACCCACTCGCATTCAATGTCGTTTTGCTGGCAGTAAACTTCAACTTGCTGCTTGTCCGTGGTGTTAAAAACATCCTGCCAGGGTAAATCTAAACCACTGTAATTTCTAACATATAACAAGCCGTGGCGATCAAAGCGGGCTTTAAGCTCATCAGGGATTCGATTGAAAATCTTGCGACTATCTGCTATCGGCGTTTCACCTCCGACGTCACTGGCTTTGATACAGTAAAAAAATATTTTTCTTGCCCAAGAACGTGTGTAGGCATTCTCATTATGTAACGGGATAGATTGATTATTAGGGTATTCAGTTGAGGTATATACGTGGCCTTTAACAACTGATCGCGGGGTTGACCGGTTCTCATAATTAAGTAAAGAGTGATCAAATGCTTCTTCAATAAACCGCTCAAAATGTGCTACGCCATTGACACGGAATTTGCGCAAAAGCACACCACCATATAGCTTGAGCATAGTATCGACTTGACTACGGTTTTCCTTTACCCAAGAGATCACGTCGAGGCGCCTGCTGTCTGCCTCAAATATCACCGGCAAGCTCAAGTCGGCACTATCAACTTCGGCCATTGATTCTAATGCTAAATCGTTACTTACAATCATAGTTTTGCCTCTC
>JAESTB010000007.1 GCA_016763815.1 Arenicella sp. | reverse complement strand
TTTTCTACAGTCTCGTTATGAGGTCGTATTATGAAAATTTCGCATATTGTTGTAATGATTATCAGGTTGTTTTCAATTGGACTAGGACTTTATTCTCTGAACTCATTGGTTTTTACGCTCGGTTTCTATTTTGAGAATAATCATTTTTCGATAATCAACATTACGTATAACTTTTCAATAATTTTGATAGCTATATTGCTTTGGTTTTTTCCGTACACGACTTCAAAAATATTGACGGGTTATTCTTCTCCAGAACGAGAGGCTGTTCCGTCTGTATCGGCTGAGCAGATATCTTCAATCGTGTTTATTTGCTTAGGGACCTATCTTCTATTTAATGTGATCTCAGATGCGGGTTACTGGATTTTTCTTCACCAAAACGCAAAGCAACAATCTGAAATACTATCTTTTTCAATCGAGGATAAAGCTTTAATGTTCGCGACCTGTCTGGAAGGTGTCCTCGTTGTTTGCCTTTTTCTTGGAAAAAAAGGATTGTTGAAAACACTGATAAAATTAAGACAATGACAAGCACAGATGCTGATACGCAAAAGGCAAAAAATGCTACGCGCAAAAAAGACCGCGCCGCGCGGGACATGGCTCCGCCACGCCCCTTGCCTGGGCGTTGGTATGACTCTCACTGTCAATAGGAACGAAGTAATTCCGAGCTTTTTTCAACCATAGTACAATTATTGTAAAAGAACGGATGCGACGATAAAGCAAACGGCTATGTCGTCGGTTTCTCTGGCGGAACGCCGCACTGGTGGATTCGTGGGCTATCAACTCGTTGAGTTGACCTATCCAACCATTCAGTGTACGACCCACTGAGTAACTATAATGAGGACCAATATTGCACTCACCCCTTGCCAAAAGCGTAATGGGTTTCGTTCTAATAGGGGCACATATTTACTTGGCGTTAAAATGTCTTGGCTTGGAGTACGTAAATCTTTTTGAAATTCAGACATTACTTGATAGCGGTTTTCAGGTTTAGCGCTGAGTGCTTTTTTTAACACATTGTCGAGCCAACCAGGAATGTCGTTTCGATTTTTGTTGTAAGAGCTTAATGGCGTGTATTGCCAGTCTTTGAATGTTTTACGGTAATCGCGATTAGATTTAATAGTATTAAACGGAAGTTTACCAGTCAGCATTTCGTAAGCAATACTGGCGATTGAAAACATATCAGATAAGCCTGTTGCGGCATTGTGGATCAAATACTCTGGGGCAATGTAACCAATATCGCCAACAGGGACATCATCTAAATCCAGTTTAGATATTTCTTTAATACCAGATACTTGCACCGTGCCTAAATCAATCAACGTAATGTTGCCATCGCGGTTAATGATAAAGTTTTCAGGCTTTAGGTCGCGATGCACCATTTTATCACGGTGTAATACACGGGTTGCGGTGATCATTTCATCAACTAAGTTTCTTACTTCATCAAGGCCCGGTTGTGGATTGTCGATCATCCATTGGCGTAAAGTCTTGCCTTCAACAAACTCACAAACATGATACAAAAAATCAGTGTTTCGCGGTGGTGCTAAAATCTTCATGATTCTGGGATGAGATAGTTTACGACCAATCCATTGCTCACGAGCAAAGCTATCAAGGTAGCCTAAATCATCCGCAAAATTCAATGATGGCATTTTTAGCACTCGTTGCTCATCACTTAGGGTATCACGAGCAAGGTAAGCATGGCTGCGAGTGCCGCTATGGAGTACGCGAGTGATTTCAAACTGATCAATCTTGTTGCCCTTTTTTAATACAGGCGGAATGGTCAGTTTGGTTAAGTCGTTATAAACCTCTTCAAGCCTTTCGATTGGCAGTGAGGCTACATCAACCAATAAGCAGCTAATATTGTCTGTGCTGCCATTTTTAAGCGCCGTTTGACCAATGTTTTTGGCAAGCTCTTCTATATTATCTGCTTGAGTATTAGCAAGTGCTTCTAGTTCATCATGCGTTAAACTGTCGTGCACACCATCGGTTGTTAGTAGGTAACGGTCGTTGAGCTTAATGCTAAGCGAGCGGTAGTCTAAGTTTAATGAGCTTTCAATGCCAAGTGCGCGAGTTAAGTAGCTTTGGTCGCCTTTTTGGTAAGTGTGATCGTGGGTTATTAGTTCGAGCTTATTGTCGCGTAATAAATAAATTCGGCTATCGCCAACATGCAGAATATGCGCAGTATGAGACTTAATGATTAGCGCGCTAAACGTAGTAACAAATCCGTCTACCCGTGTATGTTTTTGCGCGCCTTGCTGGTACAACCAAGAATTAATTGAGCCAATAACTTTTGATGCGGACTGTTCCACGGTCCAAAAGTCTGGAGTACTGAAGTAGTCAATGGCAAAATTGTTAACGGCCGTTTGGCTGGCAAGCTTTGCATTTTCGCTACAGCTTACGCCATCCGCTATACAAGCGGCGCCACCTTTGAATTTTCGAACGGAATGTTTGTCGGGCATTACAGCAGTAAAAGCATCTTCATTTGATGCCTTTACCCCTGCGTTAGAATAGCCGCCAAATTCTAAATGGAGTTTCTTTTTCAAGCAAATATTTCAACGTTGAGTTTCATGAAATTTCTCAATGTGAGTATTGGCCTTAACGCGATGGAGTCATGCCTTAAGGCCGGTCGAGTACTTTATTGGGTTATGTCACACTAATCAGTTGTACATTACCATCTTCATCAATTTCAGTCATGTGGCCTTTCGGCTCTTCTAAAAATAGTAAAGCAACAAAGCCAAGTACCGCTGTGCCTGAAATTACTAGGAAGAACGTTGACGGCTCAACGAGTGAGAAGATAGTTAAGTAAACGACTGCGCCAACATTACCGTAAGCGCCAGTCATGCCCGCGATCTGACCCGTTAAGCGGCGTTTGATTAATGGCACTACTGCGAATACAGCGCCTTCACCTGCTTGAACGAAAAATGAACACGCCATTGCCGCTACTACGGCCAACCATAAAGGCCAGCTGCTGCCAATAAGAGACATAATGAGATAACCCACGGCTAACCCAGCGGTTAAAATCAATAATGTTGAGC
>JAESTB010000071.1 GCA_016763815.1 Arenicella sp. | reverse complement strand
CGATCTAGGTGATATTCGGTGCCACCACTATTAGCGGCTTTATCGTTACCGAACCTTGGTCCCGCTTCGAGTATTATCACTTTAAGACCTTGCTCAGCAAACTGGTGTGCCATGATCGCTCCGGCGGCACCAGCTCCTACAATGACTACGTCGCAGTGGTCTTTTGCGGGGTCGTATTGAATCGTTTCAGTCATGAGTCATCCTTACAAAAGAGATTGTGTTATTTTTTTGTTCTAGGGCAGTGGCTGTTTTATACCTAAACCTGAATATTTACCGCCGTCTTCAGGTGCTTTGCGCCAGTAGTGAAAATTATCTGGGCCGCTGGTCTCATCTCTGCCTTCGGGAGCGTATGCCATGGGGTGAGCCTGTATAGCTCGCCAGACAAGCCCCTGAGTATATTGATTGTCATCCGCAGTACCTGAATCGACAGCAAAACCTTGCTCAATAAAAGCCGCGGTATACCAGAGCAATATGATTACCTGAGCAATCTTGGCATAGTTGGCTTGCGAGAGAACGTTCTCCTCAAAACCCTCCGTATCGCTAGGGTCAAACGCTGCGATCAATTCAAGCAGGTCATTTTCGGAATACTGATTTTCGTCTGCTGGATCAGGTGTTGGAGTGGCTCGCATATGCAGCCTGATCAAGTGCTTTATCGCCAATTCGGGGTCATCCATCAAGTCATCAAAGCCTGTAAGGAATTGCGATAATTGTAAAAACTGTTGCGCTTGTTGTTGTCTTTCTGGGTCAATGACTAACGGTATAGCTTGGCCTGCCCAGGAATTAAAAGCCTTAATTTTCTGTTGCGACCAGCGACTGAAAGGCGGCTTAGGCATCACCTTGGAATCTTGTGATGTCTCGATTAACTGAGAAATGACCGCCTTGCGACGCACTGTCTCATCGTAATTATCAAGGCTGACGGTATTGGTTCCTGCAATAGTTCCTGAGGTGCGACGCATAATCGCAATATCGATGCCTCGGAAAAACAATTTTATGTCGTTCCATGAAATCTGTTGTGTGTCGTTTATGCCCATACGCCCATTCCTTCATCCATAATATTTAAGTAACTATAGTCAATTCGCCCTAGACCTGCAATTGACCTAAGCACATCATCTCAACTGAGAAAACATCAGATCACTTGAGTCAACTTACTTGAACACATCACTAAGTCATTGATTTTTAGCCTTTTTACTATTCGTATCCAGCTAGTGCGGCATCGAGTTAAGCATCACAGTCTTAACTCGGTGCCGGTCAAAAACTACTCTTTAGGTACACCAAACCCTAGGAACCATGAAAAGTCCAAGGATTTAAAGTCAGCCGAAAGTGGTCTAGGAGTGCCTGTTGATGGATAGCCCTTTGGTGCAGCGCCTGGAGGGGTTTCACCTGTTTCTATGCTTCGTTGAGCGTAACTGTGACACGTTATGCACGAGGCTTGGTGAGGCTCCACTTGCGCATTAAACTCCACGAAGGAACTGCCAAGCGATCCGTTACTATGGAGTGGTTCCTCAAACTCAGTTTGGACTCCAGTCAAACGGTAGTTTTGAAAAGCAGGGTCCAAAGATGCACCGGCAGATGCGAATAATTCTTTAAGTGCAGCGGTGGGCTTAGTCTCGCCACCGGTTGACTTTGGCGGATTCGAGCCCCAAGAATCATAGCAGGAATTGTATAAATCTGGGTTGCAACGATTTGGGTTGGTCTTACTATATTGCGGTTCAAAAGTCGCCCATAGCCAGTTTGGAAAACGTTTTGAGTTTAAGTGCAGTCCCACAAGGGCATAACACACTCCCTCAATATTCTCGGTGTAGATTAACTTAGATGGTTTTGCACAATCGAAAGTCACATCCGTGAAAGATGAAGCCGGCACCCAATCGCCTTTTACTTCGATAGCATTCCAAGGAAACTCTATGGTTTCTCCATCTTGGAGATAATCCATTTGGCCATCTATAGTAAGTAAACCTCTACTTTGCGCGTAAGCCTGTTCGCTGGGGTTGATTGTAACCTCTTCACAAAATACCGGGTCGGCACTCAGGTTTTGCGGGATAAATGGGACTAAGCTGGTTGGTGGTGACGGTTTAGAATTCTTGTTCGTCATGGCGCTGCATCCGCCAGTCCTCTTAGGGTCGTCGGCGTGGTTTGCTAAACGTAACTCGCTTTGGTGCAGGCGCCCACTTGGGCAGTCAGCGGAATTTTCCAGACAGGCCTGCGACGTCCAGCTTTCCCAAATAAGTTGCCCATCGTTGTTTTTACGATTAATTCCGACAAAGATTTGCCACGCCAAGGCCTCGACCGAGCTTAAGGACTCGGCATCTGGGCTTTGCGCCGAGGATGCTGATGCCAACAGTAGGCCTGCGAATAAGGATAATGTCATTCGAATTGAATTCATGGTTTAACTCCTTCTAATTAATAGTTGAATTAAAAATCGTCGAGTAATAGGTCGTTGAATTTATCCATCGGTAAGCGAATATAAAAAGCATTCAGATCCTATTTGATCAGCGGTGAAGTAGAACTAGGTGTCGTGAGTATCATTAACATTTGACAAAACCTATGCCGCTTAGAAAATGTTTATATTGATAGTCATAGACCATTAACAACTCGCCGTACTACGATACAAGCACCTTCACAATCTTAAGCTAGCATCCTTGATTCTCAGAAAGTATTACAGTCTATTACGCCTCGAGATAGGGAAATCTAGCGACAGACCAAAATGGCACTAAGTTAGGCCTGTTTAGCTCCAAGCCGGAGGAAACAGGTTTACCGTTTGTATTGCGAGACTATATGGAACTCGTTGATTGGACCGGGCGAATTGTTCGAAAAGATAAGCGAGGACAAATCAATTCATCAATACCCCCTATCCTTGAGAGGCTATCTATTGATCGTGATTCCTGGCTGATACTTACAACAGAATTCGAACGCCAATTCGGTCAGTGGATCGGTTCTGCGCATATCGTAAGACAGATTTATTCTGATCGACACTATCAACCAATGCCGTCGACTTAGTAGGTTACTGTGACGCCCCTGT
>JAESTB010000070.1 GCA_016763815.1 Arenicella sp. | reverse complement strand
GAAAGATGAGATTAAGCAGATAGCGGTTAACGGCGCAGCTTGGGTGAAAGACAACGCCGCTAAGCAGCCTGAGACCGAGTGGCAGTTTGAGTATTCGCCAGAAAGCTTTACCGGCACTGAATTAGACTATGCGGTCGAGGTGTGCGACGCGGTTGCCGATGTTTGGCAGCCTAGCCCTGAAAATAAAATCATCTTTAATTTGCCAGCTACAGTCGAAGTGGCTACGCCAAATGTTTACGCGGATCAAATAGAGTGGTTTTGCGATAACATTAAAAACCGTCAGTCGATCATCGTAAGCTTACATACTCACAATGATAGAGGCTGCGGCGTTGCCGCATCAGAGTTGGGCGTGCTAGCCGGTGCTGATCGAGTCGAAGGCACCTTGTTGGGCAACGGTGAGCGAACCGGCAATATGGACATCGTTACCATGGCGATGAATCTCTACAGCGCTGGTGTTGATCCACAGTTAGACTTCTCGCGTATGGACCTAATCATTAATGTGGTCGAAAAGTGTACGCAGATGAAAGTTCACCCGCGACACCCTTATGCTGGCGGATTGGTCTTCGCGGCGTTCTCAGGTAGCCATCAAGATGCGATTAATAAGTGCTTGGCTATCTATCAAGAGGGCCGCACCTGGGAAGTGGCGTACTTACCTATAGACCCTCGAGATTTGGGGCGTAACTACCAAGAAGTGATTCGTATTAATTCGCAATCAGGCAAGGGTGGTGTTGCATATGTGTTAGAACACGAGCATGGGATTAAAATGCCACGTTGGTTGCAGGTTGATTTCAGCCCAGTAGTGCAAAGGGAAGCTGAACTGACCGAGGCTGAAGTAAGTGGAGAGCAAATAGCGGGTATATTTGAGCGCACCTATTTAAAACCAGATGCCTCGATGCACATGAAGAGTTACCAAGTCAGCCGCCAAGACGGACAAGATTCGATGGATGCTGTGATTGTCGATGGTGATACCGAAACCTCGATTCATGGTGAGGGCCGGGGTGTGCTCGAAGCCTTTATTTCGGCGTTGAGCAAGCACATCGATAAAGACTTGGTGATTATTGAATATAACGAACACACCCTTGGTCACGATGATGGCTCTGACGCGATCGCCTATGTACAGTTGAGCATCAATTCACAGCGAGTCTGTGGTGCTGGACGCAGCCAGGATATTTTAGGCGCAACCTTGGGCGCAATACTGAACGCGGTCGCTCGCGTTTAAACCACATAGATCACTACCGCAGCATGCATCCGCAGTAGTGTGTTTACGTTCAATGTCATCAGGCATTAATACTCAAGCCTGCATGGCATAATGCCCGAATGCGTCCTCTAAAATGGCTTTATAGCCAGCCCTATTTATTGTTGATTTTGACCACACTGTTTTGGGCTGGCAATGCCATAGGCGGTAAGCTGGCGGTCGGACATGTATCGCCATTTCTATTGACGTCATTACGTTGGCTAGTTGCGAGTGCCGTGCTGCTGCCGTTTGCTTTGCACTACTTGCGCAACGATTGGGCTCTGATTCGCAGCCGCTTAATCTTTCTATTCGTTTCAGGTACGGCTGGATTTACCCTGTTTAATAATCTGATGTATAGCGCGTTGCAGACCACGACGGCGATGAACGTGGCGATTATTCAAGCGGCACTTCCTGCGTCAATATTCCTGCTTAACTTTGTTTTCTTTCGGCTAAGCGCAACTAAGTACCAATTATTGGGCTTTCCGGTTACGGTGTTCGGGGTGGTGGCTATAGTCGCCCAAGGGCAGTGGCAAGTATTGCTTGAGTTAAGCTTTGTCGCGGGCGACTTGTTGATGTTGTTGGCGATGACTTTCTACGGTGTTTATTCAGTGATGCTCAATAAAAAGCCAGCGATACATTGGTTGAGCTTGATCAGTGTGTTGTCGATCTCAGCCTTGGCCGCTTCGCTACCGTTTACTGTTTTTGAGTCGCTAAGCGGGGAGCTTATTTTGCCTGACCAAACAGGCTTGCTAGTTGTCCTATACGCGGCCCTTTGTGCATCATTGTTGTCGCAGGTGTTTTGGATTAGAGGCGTTGAGTTGATTGGCTCTAATGCCTCAAGTTTGTTCATCAACCTGGTGCCGGTTCCAGGGACCTTGTTGGCGATTGTTTTGCTCGATGAAACGTTGCATTGGTATCATATGCTAGGCTTGGCTTTTATCGTCGGCGGGATTCTGTTGGCGCAAAAAGTGGTAACTAAATCTGACTAAGCCGGCGGTGCAAGTTACCGATTGTTTTCGACCACGCTCGGAACGTTTGCCTATTTATTAATAAGCATCGTCATTGTCGATTATTTTTGATCAGCGTAGTTTACGTTATAAGCCCTTTACGGAAAATATAAGTCCTAAGCCCAGACTACTAGCCCAGACTACTAGCCCAGATAAAACCAAATTCAGTGAGTCACATTATGAGAAGTTTTACCGAAGAACAAACCATGTTTCGCGAGGCCTATCGCAAATTTATTGAACAAGAAATAAAGCCGAATATGGCAGACTGGCGCAAAGCCGGTATCGTAGACCGTTCGGCGTTTAAAAAAGCCGGTGATCAGGGCTTCTTAATGATTTGGCCCGATGAGAAATACGGTGGCATGGGTGATTCCGATTTTCGTTACGAACAAATAATTATCGAAGAGACGTGTCGTGCAGGCTGTGGTGATTGGTTTAACAGCCTGCATAGTCGTTTGGTTGGACGCTATTTCGACTCGTTCGGAACAGCAGAGCAGTGCCAGCGATTCTTACCCAACTGCGTGTCCGGTGACTCGATCTTGGCGATTGCGATGACTGAGCCTGATTTTGGTAGTGATCTTTCAGGTATGCGATCAAGCGTTCGTGACGAAGGCGATCACTTAGTACTAAACGGTTCTAAAACCTACATATCAAACGGAATTAACGCCGATATAATTTTGGTGGCGGCACGTCAAGACGGGGTAGAGCAATCTCATGCCATGACTATCGTGATTGTAGAAGCCGGTATGGAAGGCTTTGAACGTGGGCGTAATTTGGAAAAAATGGGTTTGAAGGCTCAAGATACCGCAGAGTTGTTTTTTGACAATGTCAAAATTCCGAAAGCCAATGTCTTAGGTCAAGAAGGTAAAGGTTTTTACCAATTGATGCATGGCTTGGCCGAAGAGCGCTTACTCGGTGCGGTTGGCTATATTGCTGAAGCTCGGCATGCGTTTGATATTACTCGAGAATTCGTAATGCAGCGTAAAATGTTTGGTAAGAAGTTATCAGATATGCAGAATACTCAATTCAAAATGGCCGAAATGGACACTGAAATAGACATGGCTCAGAAGTATGTTGATTACTGCGTTGAGCTCATAAATGAAGGTAAGTTAACGGCTATCGAAGGCGCAAAAGCAAAGTTACAGACCAGTGAAATTCAAGGCCGCATGGTCGACTTAGGTGTTCAATTGCATGGTGGCGCTGGCTTCATGGCGGAATATGAGATTAGCCGCATGTATGCTGATGCCCGTGTTAGCAGGATTTATGCCGGTTCGTCAGAAATTATGAAGCTAATCATTGGCCGAGATATTTTTTCTGAAAACTATAAGAGCATGCTTGATTAGATCTGACCAATCACGGCAAATCGGGATTTGCATTTTTTAATCTCTGAGCGAATAATGGTGACCTAGGGAGGGTTGCCATTACGCGGCTCGTCACCGGATTAACAGAGGTAGAAAAATGCACGTAGAACAATTAACTCGCCAAGTATCTGTTTCAGGTCAAATCACAGTCGAAGACGTAAAAGTCTTTTTAGACCAAGGGGTTGAGTTACTGGTGTGTAACCGCCCCGATGGTGAAGATGACGGCCAAACTGAGTATCAGTTAATTGAAGCTGAGGCCAAACGGGTAGGTTTGCCGTTTAAATTATTAGCCTTTTCGTCGTATCAAATTAAGCCGGAAAATAGGGATGAGTTTATTTCTTTAATCGAGAGTCGCAAGCGCATTCATTGCTATTGCCGCTCAGGTGCGAGATCTAAAAGACTGTGGCGCGAAGCGAACTTTATTGTTGGTGGCGAAGCTGAATATGATGCTAAATGTAGTGGTGAGATTAAGCCGTAAAATAGCTCGCATACTGCACCACTAGCAGATAGTTAATTGTTGCCATGAGGTCGCTCAATTTTGCCAGAAACACACGGCCAAGGTGAGTGTCGCAAAAGTTATAAGCCAACCATGACTATTGGCCGTTAGCTGTGTGAAAAAATTGATGCTATTCTTCTCGTCAAATTGATTCATAAGCCAAGACCGCAGCGGCTAAATCTTCCAGCGCAGTACCGGTAGATTTAAACACAGTCACCTCCTGGTCACTCTTACGCCCGTCATGCTCGACGCGAGCTAAGGCGTATAAATCAGCGACGACATCATCGCCAACGATGACACCATCAGCCAATGGTTGAGCAAAATCGCCGCCTTCGTTCAGTGCGCCTTTAAATGTGTCGGCGAACAGAGTGGCGCGCATTATCAGCTCATCATCAGACTCTCTCATTGTTGTTTTAAAGGCGCCGACTAAGTCAATATGGGTGCCGTCTTTAACATTCTTGCTTAGAATCAATGGCGATTCTGACAGTGTCGCACTGCTAATAATGTCGGCTTCAGCGCAAGCTGTCGGCAAGTCTTCGACCGCTTCAATTTGGATGCCGCTGAGCGTTAGCGAGAGAACCACTGAGCGGTATCTGAGCTTGCCATATTTTTCTACTTATAATTATTGCTTGAAATATACTAAACTCTTAACGCATGATTATGGGTCTGTCAGATAATGAAATTTGCTAGTGCGAAAGTAGCACTCTGGTCTATTTTTCCGATAATATTCGAGCAACGGAACAACCATTACGTCGTAAATTCTCGAAAAACTAGCCTCAAATTCCCACTTTCTCCTGACGCAAATCATTATCCGACAGACCCAT